>JACRMS010000038.1 GCA_016214845.1 Nitrospirota bacterium
CTGTCTGGCGTTTGCGTATTAGTTTGGGTTCAAAATCTGATTTGCGGTCGCGGGGTACTTCTATTTCCATCTGACCGGAGTCGGTCTGCACTGTCTTTTTTGAATGGCCGTTTCGTGAATTCTCTGTTGTGCTTTGCTGATGCTTGGGATAACCCAGAAAATCATCAAGCTCCCCCTCCAGAGCTTCCTGCATTGCCTGCTGTACAAGCCCTCTGATCTTAGCTTTTACTTCTTCCGTCTTTGCAGATTTCTCTTCCTTCAATTATCCACCTCCTGTGTTTTGATAAGTTTATCAATTTACACAGTTCGGTGGACACTCCCGACACTCCCTACGCCTGATTTGGGGGGAGTGCTTCTCCCGGATTCTCTTCCGCATTTCATGAATTCCCAGCAATTTAATTTCTTCATAAATAACTCACGCTGTTAATAAGTATATTCTCAAAAAAGTCGAGTTACATAACTTTATCATCCGAGATAGTTTTAATAGTAATTTATTAGTATCTTGACCCATATTCCATTCGCTAATAAGTGTCATCTCGTTAATTCTTTATAAGCCTACAAGCATTATATGCAGTTACGCTTAAAGGAGGAAGCAGTATGTCTACCAGATTAAAGAAAGCAAAGAATCAATATCAGTTTGTATTCGATTAAACTTGCACCAGACAACGATGCACTGTTCCGAGCGATAGCAGTAACCGTCTTTAACCACTACATGAATGTTAATGCCTGTCTGATTACTGTATGGGCACGGAATGTGAAGCTTTCCCGTTTCCATAGCATAGTTTTTCTGCATGAATGGGTCTTTCATGTTTATATTTTATTCCAATTTACTTGTCTTTGCAAAGGGATGCTAATTGACAAAAACCATTATGTTTAGTTAACTTCACACTTAATGATCCCTTTTAAAGACGATAACCCTTCGCAAACTTTCCCTTTTGTGACAATAGCTTTGATAGCCGCCAACGCTGCGGTCCTTGTCTCGCAGATGCTTTATCCAGGGGACCAAAGACAAATAGTATTTGCGTATGGCGCAATTCCTCACTCTCTATTGACGTTTGAGACAGCACAGCCTGTTCATCCCGTCTTGACCGTGTTCACTTCCATGTTTATGCATGGGGGAATACTTCATCTTGTAAGCAATATGCTTTATCTCTGGATATTCGGGAATAATATTGAAGACAGCTTAGGCCATATGCGATTTATAATATTTTATCTCCTTTGCGGTGTTGCGGCATCATACGCCCACGCGTTAACAAGTCCCGCCTCACAAATACCCATGATAGGCGCAAGCGGCGCTGTATCCGGGATCCTCGGCGCCTACCTGCTTCTGTTCCCGCATGCAAGGATACATACCCTTATCTTTCTTGGTTTTTTTATTCAGGTTGTCAGGCTCCCAGCAATATTTGTAATCGGCTTTTGGATAGTAATCCAGATCTTGAACGGCATGTTAAGCAAAGGTCTTGCAAATAGCGGGGGAGTAGCTTGGTTTGCACACGTTGGAGGTTTTATTGCCGGACTGTTATTAATAAAGCTTTTCTTGAAAAATAAAAGAAGACGCTACTATTAAGGGTTCCCATTAACATATCTCGTCTTAACTTTTTCACGATAAGTAAAATTTTTGATTAATTTCAAGCTAAACAAGCTTATTCAGGTTTATTTAGCAGATTTCATTGTTTTTCCGACGAAAGAAGGCCTTGTTTTCGCAGTCGATTAACTATTATATTAGCACTCGCCTCGTTTGAGTGCTAACTTCAAATTTAATTAACTCTAACTTAAACTGAAATCAATCTTAATTCAAAAGAAAGGAGAGGTGACAATGAAATTTAGACCATTGAAAGACAGGTTGTTAGTAAAATACTCTGAGGAACCTGAAAAAAGCACAGGGGGGCTTTACATCCCTGACAGCGCAAAGGAAAAACCACAAAAAGGAGAAGTAATTGCGGTCGGCCCGGGCAAGATAACCGATGACGGCAAACTGCAAAAGATGGAAATTAAAATAGGCGATACCGTCCTGTTTGAAAAGTATTCCGGTTCCAAGATAAATATTGAGAATGAAGAATACCTGATTATCAGGGAAGACGACGTCCTTGGGATCATAGAAAAATAAGAACTCAAAATTCGTCACTATATTAAGGAGGATAAAATGGCAAAGCAGTTGCTTTTTGATGAAGATGCAAGAAAGAAGATACTTAAAGGTGTAACTACATTGAGTGATGCTGTAAAGTCAACTTTAGGTCCAAAAGGAAGAAACGCTATTCTCGATAAAAAATTTGGAGCACCCACGATTACTAAAGATGGTGTAACAGTGGCCAAGGAAATTGACCTTAAAGACCCTTATGAAAACATGGGGGCACAACTCGTAAAAGAAGTCGCGAGCAAAACATCTGATGTAGCAGGTGACGGCACAACTACTGCCACCGTGCTTGCATATTCCATTTATAAAGAAGGAATGAAACATGCGGCTGCCGGCGCAAACACCATGGAAATCAAGAGAGGGATTGAGAAAGCCGTTGAGGCTGTTGTTGGGGAATTAAAGAAAAACAGCAAAACCATCCAGGACAAGAAGGAGATTGCACAGGTAGGAACAATCTCTGCAAATAATGACTCTGAAATCGGCAATTTAATTGCAGATGCAATGGACAAGGTCGGCAAAGACGGAGTTATTACTGTAGAAGAGGCAAAAAGCATGCAGACAACACTTGACGTAGTGGAAGGCATGCAGTTTGACAGGGGTTATATATCACCTTACTTCGTAACCGATCCTGAGAGAATGGAGTGTTCTCTTGAAGATGTACTGATACTGATTAATGAGAAAAAGATCAGTTCAATGAAAGACCTGCTTCCCATCCTCGAACAAGTCGCAAAAATGGGCAGGCCTCTCATGATTATTGCTGAAGAAGTTGAGGGAGAAGCCCTTGCAACACTCGTTGTAAACAAGCTCCGCGGTACCCTTCAGGTATGCGCCGTAAAGGCCCCCGGCTTTGGCGAAAGAAGAAAGGCAATGCTTGAAGACCTTGCTATTCTCACAGGCGGGACAATGATAGCGGAAGACCTCGGCATAAAACTTGAGAATATAAAGTTGTCCGACCTTGGAAAGGCCAAAAAAATCACTATTGACAAAGAAAACACAACAATTGTTGAAGGCGCGGGCGACCACAGCAAAATACAGGGCAGAGTAAAACAGATAAAAACACAAATCGATGAAACCACCTCTGATTATGACAGGGAAAAACTTCAGGAGCGGCTCGCAAAACTTGTGGGTGGAGTTGCCGTAATTAATGTAGGCGCAGCGACTGAAACTGAAATGAAGGAGAAAAAAGCCCGTGTTGAAGACGCACTTCATGCAACAAGGGCAGCCGTTGAGGAAGGTATAGTCCCTGGCGGCGGCGTTGCTCTTTTAAGGGCAATTCCGGTTTTGGACAATATAAAAGTTGATGATGCAGACCAGAAGATCGGACTGGATATTATAAGAAGAGCGCTCGAAGAGCCGATCAGACAGATAGTAATCAATGCCGGGCTTGAGGGCTCCGTGATAGTTGAAAAAGTAAAAAGTAATGACAATAAGAATTTTGGGTTTGATGCCAATTCGGAACAATATGTTGACATGATGAAGGCAGGTATCATCGACCCGACAAAGGTCACAAGATATGCCTTGCAGAACGCAGCTTCCGTAGCGGCTTTGATGCTGACCACAAGCGTAATGATAGCCGACATTCCTGAAGAATCAAAAGGCCCTGAGATGCCGGCCGGAATGGGCGGAATGGGCGGAATGGGCGGGATGTACTAAAATCCGCGACATAACTCACAACAATTTATTTAAAAGGGGTGAGGTCAATCCTCACCCTTTTTGTTTGCCTTTTTTCCCAATATCGATCTTTTTTCTGTTCATTCTGAGAAAAATATCAGATTCGTTTATGGTAAAAACAAACATAGCGGTCATTGAAGTCAATGAGCCGTGGATCTGCTTCCAGGAATCCGGGATGTGATTCACCTTTCGCTACTTTAATTTTTTTGTGCTTATCTGTTATAGTATTTAGCCTGAAGTTTGAACAGCTCTCGGGCGGGTAGCTCAGTTGGGAGAGCATCGCCCTTACAAGGCGAGGGTCACAGGTTCGAGCCCTGTTCCGCCTACCATTTACTTCAGGATTATGGCTTGGGGTGGTAGTTCAGCTGGTTAGAACGCCGGCCTGTCACGTCGGAGGTCGCGGGTTCGAGCCCCGTCCACCCCGCCATTTTTTCTCTCATTCTATCTTCAATATCCATGAGCCCCCCTTGAAAGCGTGTCCTCAGGTTCCAGGTCGGGATTTCAACGAAAGGATGGTGGAATGTCATTGGTAACATTGGAAGAGACGATGAGTGTTAACGTGAAAGACATCGATGGTCAGCGCAAGAAACTAATTTCTTTGATTAATGAACTTCATTAAGGGACAAAAGTATGATAAGGGAGAGAGAGAGCTTTTTTAGTGAAGCCTGCTCCTTGTTGAAAGACCGGCTGACAATCCATATCCGGGGCACTGACAAGGAATATACGCCCTTCTTCAACTGTAAAGGGCATTTACTTATAACACTTCTCTTAGCAGACCCCGAAGAGATACGCCGGATTAATATTTATGCTCTCTCTAAAAAGAGCTTGAGGTTCTGACTCCTTGAGGGATGTCTCAATTTTCTCAAGGCCTTCCCTTCAAGCTGCCTTATGCGCTCCCTTGTGACCCTGAATTGTTTCCCTACCTCTTCAAGGGTTTGAGAGACTCCGTCTCCGATGCCGAAACGTCTTTCTATGATCTCAGCCTCTTTTTTGGTAAGAGAGGTCAAGGCCTTCCTCACCTGCTCTTTTAATTCATGCTGTATGACGCTGTCCAGAGGAATGAGTGAGGCCTTGTCCTCGATAAAGTCTTCAAGGTGGCTGTCCTCATCGTTTCCTATAGGCGCTTCCAGGGACACGGGCTCTTTGCATATCTTGAGGATTTCACGCACCTTGTCAAGGGAGAGATTCATCCTCTTTGCAATTTCCTCCGCCCTCGGCTCTCTGCCTAACTCCTGAACAAGACCTTTTGCCACCTGGGTCAGCTTATTGATGGTCTCGATCATATGCACCGGGAGCCTTATGGTCCTTGCCTGGTCCGCAAGCGCGCGGGTTATCGCCTGTCTTATCCACCATGTCGCATACGTGCTGAATTTGTATCCTCTTTTATAATCGAATTTGTCGACAGCGCGCATCAATCCGATATTGCCTTCCTGTATCAGATCCAGCAGGGTGAGCCCCTTGCCGAGGTATCTTCTTGCTATGCTGATTACCAGTCTCAGATTAGCTTCGGTCAGGGTTTTCTTTGCCCCGGCAATTTCCTTTTCGCTCTCCTGGATAAGCGTTAAAGCGCGCGCCACATCTTGACCTTTAATTCCAAGCTCCTGCTCTACAAGCGTTAATTCAGTGTTGAGTCTCTTGAAATTGTCATACAGCCTTTTGACCTCAATGGGGTCTTTGCCTGATTCGGCTGCTGCTTTCATCAATGTGCTTTTGTTCTTAAGTCTCTCAACCGGAATTTTTACTGCCTCCCGGATTTCTTCAATCTCCCTGCAAATATTGATGTGCAGAGACGCAAGCTTCTTAAACTGGGTACAGAACCCCTCAATTATTTCCTCACGGAAATGAAGTTCGGAGATATTGTTTACTATCTTTGAGGAATTTTCTGATAACTGGAGCTTTACCTTTTCAATCTCCTGCGCGGTCTTTAGTTCAGGAAGTCTTTTTAAATAAGAATCTCTTTTCTGGAAAAGGGACCTTAATGATTTTATGGTGTTGAGGAGATCATCCAGGATCTTCTTTTTCTGCGCGTCGGTTAAATCTTTTTCAACCGGGCTGACCCCGTTAAGCGACACTCTCTTTTCTTTCAGAAGATGCGGCAGATATAAAGTTTGTTTTACAGCGAAGGGGGTGGCAAAAATAGTCTCTAAAATTGCCTGTCTCGCGCTCTCGATCTTCTTTGCGATCTCAACCTCTCCCTCTTTGGTAAGAAGTGGAAGCGATTCCATTTCACGGAGGTACATCTTTATCGGGTCGTCCGAGAAGTAGTTTGACGCCGGGTAAACGGCTTTGGCATCTTGTACGGAATTGTCTATTTCCTCAATCAGCACATCGTGATCGTGATATTTTTCATCCTGCATTTCAACTTCTTCTAATGTTTCTTTCATTTCTCCTGCCTCCTGTCAGATATAAGAGCTTAAGCTGCTTTAAGGTATTTAAGCCGGCGACCTCAGAGCTGATCCTAAAGCCGCCCTCCTGAAAAAACTTCCTGCTTTCTTCACTGTGCGCAGGGTCATGAAGGTCTTCCAGAGATTGAAGAATAATGGCCTCTGCAAGACTCTTTATCCCCTTCATCTTTATGTCAGGCAACTTACTAATTGTAAATTGCTTTTTTCGTGATGTTGTCTGATGACTTGTCATTAACATATTTGCAATCAACCTTGTTTCCCTTGTCCTTTGCAGTATGGTGCGACAGTTCTGATGAATAATCTTCAGGCATATTTGTCAAAATCAAAGGGTTCTTCAACCTCACCGAGGTGGAATAAGCCTGTTTTATCAGGTGTAAACATTTAAAATCGATCCTGCTTACTTTTTTGAAATTTAACACCGCCCGGTCAATACCGTGTATTGCCTTCATCAGTACCATTTTCAGGTCGTCTTCGCATTCACTTGTGATCTCGCCGCAGAAGGTAAATATTCCCACGCGCTGAAACTGTTCGAATTCGCAATTCATCGTTTCGTTTCCTGTTCCTTTCTTAAGATTAGATCCTGTAATTGTTGTAAATTTCCTTTCTCACGGGACAATTGCAGATATATGAGTATCCGAATGTTATTTTGTAATTGCACAATCCATTTATATTTACAGGCTTTATAAAATGGATTTTTTCATCTGCGCAGTCTTCTACTTCGCAAAGGCATTCACGACTGCCTCCGAGGCAGGAAAAATTGCTCCTGCATTTCGTTGCATTTCTTAAAATTATGTCGCTTACTTCCAGCTTCAATTTAACTCACCCGAACATAGGACCTTTTTTCATGAGGAATAAGGTCCTTGATCTTTGCAGAGTATGGACATTTATCATATTTTTTTGTCTTGCAGTATGAATGGATTTCAGCCAGATTCGGCACATAAGGTTTGTCTGCCTTTTTACAAAGAAGTATGATGCCATCCACCCATTCCACTAATTCAGGACATTTAACACTGTTCATTAGGCCCTCTCTTTTTTATATGATTAGATTTCTATTGCGAGGTCTGACAGAGCGATCTGATAATTTAACCATTAAGTTATCGACTCCTTAATTACTTAATGACTAATTATTTTCGACTCTTGTCAGCCTCGCCAAGTGGGAGCTTTTAAGGAGAAAAAAATCTTCTCCTCTTTGCTGCGTGCCCCACATTGAATTACAAGATGAATCAGATGCACTCGCTATATAACAACAATCATGCCAGGAAGGAATATTATTGAGAAAAGGCACCGGGTTCATGAGTGCTGTAATTCAACTATTTGTTTTTTAAGAAATTAGCCCGGGGTCGGCTAATACTTAAACCATTTAATGCGGTGGCTGGAAAGGTCACAAACAAAGCATGAAACCATGACATGTCATGAAGTCATGCATGTCATGGAACCATGACATGTCATGGTATTAGTGGATATTTTCTGATGTTATG
This sequence comes from Nitrospirota bacterium, assembly GCA_016214845.1. Taxonomy (NCBI): domain Bacteria; kingdom Pseudomonadati; phylum Nitrospirota; species Nitrospirota bacterium. The sequence continues at coordinate 7,689 of JACRMS010000038.1, forward strand.
TTGAATTTTTCAATCTTACGGTAGATCGTCCTGACGTTTACTCCAAGCAGGCGGGCTGCCTTGGATTTGTTCCATCCTGACTTCTCAAGGGCCTCAATTATCATTTGCGGTTTCAGCTCCGTGTCGTCTGTGAGGAAGTTATCATTTGCCTTGAGGTTTTGGGGCAGGCAATCGACAACAATGGTATTTTGGTGGCATACAATAAAGGCGTGTTCAAGGGTATTTTCCAGTTCCCTGATATTCCCTGGCCAGTAATAATCCATGAAGATCTTCTGAACTTCTTCCGATACGGCCTCTATGTTCCTGTTCAGTTTATTGTTTAGCTTTTGCAAAAAATGGGTCACGAGAAGAGGGATGTCGTCTTTCCGTTCCCTGAGGGGAGGCAATTGCAGTTCCATGACTTTCAGGCGGTAATAAAGGTCTTCCCTGAATTTACCGAGCTTGACCCTCCTCTGGAGGTCCTGATTGGTGGCCGCAATAATACGGACGTCAACTTTTATCGGGGTTGAATCGCCTACGCGGTCAATTGTCTTTTCCTGGATGACCCTCAACAGGCGCAACTGCATATTCATTGAAATGTCGCCTATTTCATCGAGGAATATAGTGCCGCCTTCAGCGCTTTGAAAACGCCCTATCCTGTCCTTGTCGGCCCCTGTAAAGGCCCCCTTGACGTGGCCGAAGAGCTCGCTTTCAAGAAGGTTCTCGGACAATGCCGAACAGTTAACTTTTACAAATGGTTTGCTGCTCCGCGTGCCGGTATAATGGATGGCGTCGGCAACAAGCTCTTTCCCGCTTCCGCTTTCCCCGGTAATTAAAACTGTTGTCTGGACATCAGCAAGGTCTTCTACGAGCGCGTAAATCTTCTGGATATTTTCATTCTGTCCGATCAGGTTGTGAAATTGCCTGCGCTCTTTCAAGTTCCTCTCAAGGAAGCTCAGAAGGGTTTCGTCTTTTACAACCATAACGGCCCCGTAAAAAGCACCGGAAGTGTTTAGAAGCGGTGAAGCGCTTATTGTCACAACTTTTCTGCCGCTGTTATGCGGGCATTCCGAGCGTGACAGCTCTGCCGGTTTTTTTGTATCAATGGTCTTTTTGAGGACGTCTGAACATCTGCCCTTGCAGTTAGCTGAAAAATTTGAAAAAGACTTTCCTATCCAGTTGCGGTCAATTCCGCACATATTTTTAGCGGATTCATTGACCTCAAGCACCGTCATGTCTTTGTCCACCGTAATAATGGCGTCCTTTACACTCCTGAATATTGCCTCGAGATTGGAGCGGTACTGCTCGTTCTTTTTCTGCAGGTCGCTGTGCTGCAGGGCCATTGTGGCAGTGCGAAGGAGGGTGGCCTGCCTGACGGGTTTGGAAATATAATCAAAAGCGCCCATCCGCACCGCTTCAGAGGCTGTTTCAACATTGGGGTATCCGGTAATCATAATTACGGGACAGTTGATCTTTCTCGTTCTTATTTCTTTCAGGATATCAAGCCCTGACTTGTCGCCGAGAATGATGTCTGTGAATATAACGTCGAAGCCCCCATCTGTTATCCTGGACATGGCCTCAGCATAGTCTTTTGCAGTGGTTACGGAATATCCTTCATCCGAAAGAAAGCTTTCAAATGTGAACCGGATGCTTTCTTCATCATCAATTACGAGTATTTTTTCGTTCATGATTCCCACCCTTCGCCCTGAAATACAATCAACGCGGTGGACACCTTTAGAGAAACTGTGGTTTTGTATTTCAAGTGATCTTAGGATTTACCGGCAATTCAAGGACAACTTTTGTGAATTTGTCCTTGACGCTGATTAACCTTATATTACCATTGTGATTTGCGATAATGCTATGGCTGATGCTCAACCCGAGCCCTGTCCCGACATTGGCCGGTTTTGTTGAAAAAAACGGGTTCATTACCTTCTCCATGATCTCCTGTGGTATTCCCGTCCCCCTGTCATGAAAATTTATCCGTACATGAGGCTTATGATTGACTGATACACTCTGTCCGGTAATCTCTAATATTTTATTTTTATGGGGTTTTGGATACTTCTGGTTCAGGGCGTATCTGGCGTTGCTGATGATGTTCAGAAATACCTGCTCGATCTGCTGTGTAATAACGAAGACGGCCGGCAACTCCCCTGGGACACCCACTTTGAGCTTGATGCCGTCCTTTTTCAATTGGGTCTCAGTCATGGCGAGTATCTCGGAAAGCATATCGTTGATGCGGGCCGGGTATTTTTCATCGTTTGTGTTCCTTGTAAAAGAAAGCAGGTTCCTGACGATGTTGGCAATCCTGTCGCCTTCTTTTATGATCCTGCCTGCGATATCATGCTCTTTGCTACCCGGAGAACTTTTGTTGGCAATAATTTCAGAGTAGTTGAGAATGCCGTTGATGGGATTGTTGATCTCATGGGCCACTCCCGCCGCAAGTTCACCAAGCGCTGCAAGATGGCCGGCGCGTATGGCTTCCGCCTCGGCGCGTTTAATTTCGGTGATGTCTCTCGCGATCGCCCTTATTTCCGCTATGTCTTCCTGACTGTCGAATTCCGCAAACACGTTTATGCTTGCGGGGAATGTGGAGCCGTCTTTTCTGACAAATGTCCTCTCAAGATTTTTCAGGACCTTCTCTTTTCTTAATCTCGGGAAGTCTTCCTCAAGAAGTCTCCTGGAGGATGTTGTAAAAAAGGCTGAAATGGGCCTTCCGATTATCTCTTCTTTTTTATAGCCTAACATCTTCGCTTCGGTGTCATTGCAGTCAATGATTATCTTGTCTTTGTTCAGAGAGTGATACATGTCAGGGGCGTTGTTGTAGAGGTCGCGGTATTTCTTTTCCGAACTCCTGAGTTGATTTTCAACCCCCCTGCGGTCCATTATCTCCTGCCTTAGGAGCTCATTTGAGGCTGTTAGTTCGGATGTACGGTCTTCAACGAGCTTCATGAGCTCATTCCGGTGTTTTTGCAATTCGATTTCCGCAAGCTTCCGGTCAGTGACGTCCCTGATAAGTTTTATTCCTGCGATTATTTTTCCCCTGGAATTTCTCAAAGCCGATGATGTCAACTCAAAATACATGATGCCTTTATCAGTGGATACATGACGCTCCGACCTGTGCACCCTTCCGTCTTTAAAGGTCTTTTCAACGGGACAGCCTTTACAAACAGTGTCGAGGCCTTCATATACCTTGTAACAGTAGTTGCCTGTCTGATCTCCGTACAGTTTATTCTGGATCTCATTTTGATATATGATCCTGTAATCAGTGTCCTGGATAATAATCCCGTCGGCGAGGGCCGCGATAATCGCCTCTATTTTTTTCTTTTCCTCTTCAGCTTTTGAGATAATTGCCTTGATACGGTCTTCGACCTGCTTGCGCTCGGTGACGTCCCTGATTATATGGATAATTCCAACCAGCTCATTGCTGCTGTCAAATTGCGGAATGGCCCGTATCTCAATAAATGATTTTAAATGCGGCTCAAACATCTCGCTGGTTACAGGTTTCCCCGTCTTCAGACAACTGCAGCTTGGGCATGCTTTTGGCGGGGAGTTTTTCCCGTGATAATATTTGTAACATTTAATTTTTCCGCCGTTTAAAAAAGGCAGCCTCAGCGCCTTTTCAGCGGCCCTGTTGGCATATACAATGTTATAGTCCTTGTCGTGAATGGTGACAATATCGATAATGCTGTCGAACAGGTTTTCCCAGTCGTTTAACTGAAAGGGCGTTTTTTTTGTCTGCTTCAAGGCCCGAGATTTTCTCATTTTCTTAATTGCTGCACTAAATTATTTTGCTTACATGCCGGAAGCTCGATTATTACATTTGTAAAATCGCCTTCACTGCTGGTTATTATTATTTTACCGCCGTGGTTGTTAATGATGCTGTGGCTGATGCTTAATCCCAGGCCCGTCCCAAGATTACCGGGTTTTGTGGTGAAAAAAGGGTTCATAACCTTGTCCAGTATCCCGGCCGGGATGCCTGTGCCTTTGTCATAAAACATTATCCGTACACATGGGTTATCATCATCGCTTATCGCTTCTCCCATGATCTTAAGCATTTTATCATCATGCGCTCCCCCGTATTTCTGGTTCAGTGAATAACGGGCGTTACTGATGATATTCAGGAACACCTGTTCGATCTGCTGCGGCTGGGCAATGACCTGAGGCAGATCGTTAGGGATGTTTATCATGAGGACAATGCCGTCCTTTCTCAGTTGCGCCTCAGTCAGGGAGAGGGTGCTGCTGATTATTTCATTTACCCCGACGGGATGCCTTTCTTCTTTGCTGTCACGGGCAAATGAAAGGAGGTTTCTGACGATAGTGGCAATCCTTTCGCTCTCCTTGATGATCCTGTTGGCTATATCGGACTCCGTGCTTCCCGGCGTGTTTTTATTCGCCAGTATTTCGGCATAATTTAAAATGCCGTTAACAGGGTTGTTGATTTCATGGGCGACACCGGCTGCAAGTTCCCCGATGGCCGCAAGCTGGCTCGCCCTCACGGCCTCTGTCTCCGCCCTCTTGCGCTCCTCGATTTCTTTTAAAAGTCGCTCGTTGGTCCTTTTCAGTTCGAATGTGCGCTCCTCGACGATCTCCACAAGCTGACTTCCGTGTCTTTCCAGCTCATCCTCCGCGCGTTTGCGCTCAATGCCGATCGCTATCACATCGGCTATTGACGCAAGGGCTTTGACAGCGGTGGCCGATAAAGGTTTGCGGGAGAATACCGCCATGACTCCAACGAGCCTGTTTTCCACAACAAGCGGATGCCCTGCAAAGGCCGTCATCCCTTCCTTCCTGACCCATTCCTGGTTATGAACAAGCGGATCGTCCAAAATATTATTGGTCAGGTGAGGGCTGAGATTTTTTGCAATCATGCCGATCTTGTATTGGCCAAACGGTATCCTGCTGTGAAAGCCGTTTGTATGCGTGTATATCCCGGCGCTGCACTGCAGTTCAAGGACATTTTCTTCAATGTTAAAGGTCCAGATGCGGGCAAAGGACGCGTCGAGGTATTTGACCAGAGACTCCGCGCAGCGCTGCAGGGCGTTTTGCAGGGCGATGCTTTTGGCAAGGGACAATGCCACCTCGGCGTTCAATTCAGCCAACTGCATCCGCTCCTTCAATTCCTCCTCAGCCAGTTTTTTCTCCGTGATGTCCCTGATATAGGCGCCGACCCCGAATTTGTCGTCTGCGATTCTTACGCGGAATTTTCTTGTCTCAAAGACCCTGTCGCAAATGACCTCTTCGCTTGCAAAAAAGCCCTCTGATTGAATGGCCTTGATATCGGTTTGTCTGCAAACCGCGGCTGCGCTTTCCGGCATAAGTTCGAAATCAGTCTTCCCCATAATTTCATCTTCTTTTTTGCCAAAGAACAAAGAGCAAGCCTTGTTGGCTATTAAATATCGGAGATTTTCATCCTTGAAGAAGGATATGTCCACTGCTGAATCTATGAACAGGCGATAGCGTTCCTCGCTCTTTTTAAGTGCGACCTCAATTAATTTTTGTTCTGTGATGTTCCTGATAACTTTTATCCCGGCTATTATCTTTCCGGTAGCGTCTCTTAAAGGCGAAGATGTAAGCTCGAAGTACATGGTCCCATTGTCCGTTGTCACAACTTTCTCGGTCTTGTGTATCTTCCCGTCCCTGAAAGTCAATTCAACCGGGCAATCTTCACATATGCTGTCCCTGCCTTCGTATACTTTATAACAGTATTCGCCGTCATGGTTGCCGTATATTTCAGTCTGTATCTGGTTCTGATACACGATCCTGTAATCCGCATCCTGGATAATAATGCCGTCACCCATTCCGGCGATAATTGCCTCTGTCTTTGCCTTTTCCCCTTCTGCTTTCATAATAGCTGCCTCAAGTTGCTGTTCCATTTCCTTGCGCCTGGTTATGTCCCTGACAACGTGAATCAGTCCCGTGAAATTCTTGTTTTTGTCGAGCCGCGGCATCGTCCTGATCTCAATAAATTTATTTAAATGCGGTTCAAAGGTCTCATATATATCGGGTTTGCCTGTTTTAATACTTGCGCAGGACGGGCATTTTTCAGGAGCGGAAGACTTCCCATGATAAAACTCAAAGCATTTTTCATTGCTGATATTTTTTATAAAAGGAAGGGACAGTGTTTTCATTGCCTCTATATTTGCGCGTATGATATTGAAGTCTTTATCATGGATGGTAATTATATCGGTGATGCTGTCAAATGTTTCCTCCCAGTCGTTTTTTGCCTGGATGAGCAGTTCTTTGAGAATCTTCTGCCTTGATACGATCCTTGAGATCACTATTCCGAAGAGGACAAAGCCTGCTATAAAGAATGTGCGGAAATAAAGCTCATGCGGGGACACTTCAAATATCAGTGAATCTAAAAATGACGAATTGGATGCAAAGAAATAAGAGTCTACAAGTGCGTCGATTACCCACAAGGATATGCCTGCGATAATTGAGGATAAGACTATCTTACGGTTTACTTTCATGACCTGCTTGATGTTCCCGGCAGTAAGCCGGGATTGCCCGAGTATATTCTTTTAAGACTTTTATATCTTACCACGACCGGGGATTAAATATAAAATATAAATTGATGCTCAGATTACTTCTGCAGGCTGCAAATCCTGATAACATCAGGGGCGATCTTCTCAAGCGGCAATACCTTGTCTACCCCGCCCCGCTTTATCGCCTCATGAGGCATTCCGAAGACCACCGAGGTATTTTCATCCTGGGCGAAATTGTATGCCCCGGCCTCTTTCATCTCAAGCATCCCCCGCGCCCCGTCATCACCCATTCCTGTCATTATGACGCCTACGGCATTTTTGCCTGCGTAGCGTGCAGCCGAACGGAAAAGCACGTCTACAGAGGGACGATGCCTGGAGACGAGGGGGCCATCCTTGATCTCAACATAGTACCTCGCCCCGCTTCTTTTCAGGAGGGTATGGCGGTTGCCCGGCGCGATCAGCGCCCTGCCGCGTATTACGGTGTCATTGTCTTCTGCTTCCTTCACGGTCACCCTGCATAGACCATCCAGCCTGCGGGCAAAGGCCGCGGTAAAGTTTTCCGGCATGTGCTGCACTATAACTACACCGGGCGCATCCGGAGGCAGCACCTCAAGAAATATCCTCAGCGCCTCTGTTCCCCCTGTCGAAGCCCCCACTACAACAACCTTCTCGGTGGTCTGTATCATTGCCCTTGATGTCGGTTTTGCAATGACAGCGTCAGCGGTCAGTTTTGGCGTGGCCTTTAAAGGGGCTGAATGCAGGGTATTTAATTTTGCGGACGCGGCGGCTTTGACAGCGTCGCATATGAGCATCTTTGATTCCTCAAGAAACTGTTTCGCTCCCATTCTCGGTTTTTGAATAATATCGACGGCCCTGTATTCCAGCGCCTTCATGGCGGTCTCAGATCCTTTTTCAGTAAGACTGGAGCACATGACCACTGGAATAGGATGCTGGCTCATGATCTTTTGAAGAAAGGTTATGCCGTCCATGCGCGGCATTTCTACATCAAGAGTGATAACGTCCGGGACTTCGTGTTTGATCTTTTCCGCCGCAATGTACGGATCGGCGGCAGTTGCTATCACCTCAATCTGCGGGTCGGAGGAGAGGATTTCCTCCAGTGCCTGCCTGACAATGGCTGAGTCGTCAACTATGAGAACCTTTATTTTATCTTTCATATTACCCCTTAAGTTTAATTATCTGTTCCATTGGAGAGATGGTGACCCTCGTTATCTTAAATATATTTTATGCCATTTCCTCCAGAGGTAAATAAATAGTTACGGAAGTACCGCTCCCGGCAGGGGATTGGACCTCTATCCTGCCGCCATGCGCGTGAATAATAGTCTGTGAAACAGTCAGCCCGAGACCAATCCTTTTTATCGAATCCTTCGTAGTATAGAAAGGTTCAAAGATATTGCTGATCTTTTCAGGCGGGATCCCGCCTCCTGTGTCTTTAACTTCAATGCAGGCCCATCTATCATTGCGGAATACCCTTACGCGTATTTCCCCGCTTGAGTCTACAGCGTCAGCCGCGTTGTTCAATATATTTTCAACAGCAATGTTGAATTGTCCGATATTACAATAAACAACCAAGGGGCCATCCGGGAATTCCGATACAAGAGACACGGCCGGCGGCAGACTTATGCGTAAATGTTCCAGCAGCTTTTTCAATAAAGCGTTTAAATCCTCGGGGGCAGTCTGCATTGAACATCCGGCCTGGTCCATTATTAACAAGCTGCGTATAAATGAAGACATCCTGTCGATCCCCTCAAGGATTTCGGATATCATCGGAGAAATATCCTGCTGAATATATTCAAGTTTGGATTTCCCGGTCCACTTCTGAAACTCCTCCACGGCGCTGTGCAGGCCGGAAGTATCTTTGTTATTAATTATTGAAGCAATGCGGAGCGTCCTCTCCGCGCTTTCCGACAGGACGTTTGCATAACCTGAGAGTGTATTGAGATTACTGCGAATATATCCAAGCGGGTTATTCAGCTCATGCGCCACACCGGCGGTCATCTTTGCAAGGGTGAGGATTTTCTGCTTTTCGATCAGACGGCCCTGCGCATCATTCAGTTTTTGATAGGCATCCATGACCGCATCGTTAGCGTTTAAAAGGTCCTTTTTCAGGTTTGTAGTTCTTACCGCGGCATTGACCCTGGCAATCAGCTCGCCCGGTTCAAAAGGTTTTGAGATGTAATCGTCCGCGCCCATATTTAATCCAAAGGCGCGGTTCATAGTGCCGGATAAACAAGTGAACAGGATAACGGAATACAATCGTCTTTGAGAATTCACCCTGCTTAGGACTTCGAGCCCGTTCATCACGGGCATCTCGATGTCGAGCAGAACTACATCGAGATCATGTGATTCAATATACTTCAGCCCCTTTTCCCCGTCTGAAGCCGTATCAACCATATAGCCGGCCTGCTCAAGCAATTCTGTAACATAACGTGTAATTGATAGACTGTCATCCACGATCAGTACGCGGGGTTTGATCATGCCGGCTTCCTGTAAATAGTCGTTGAAACCGATACCAGCGGGACATTCATACTGTGCAGTGTCTCAGAATGTCCCAATAAAACATATCCTCCCGGTCTGAGATGACGGCAGAATTTGTTCAGTATCTTTTCCTGCGTAGGCCTGTCAAAGTAGATCAGGACGTTCCGGCAGAAAATAATATCCATCGGTTCCCGCATACCGAAATCACCGTCCAGGAAGTTCAGCCTCCGGAACTTCACCTTCTCTCTCAACTCCGGTACTATCCGTACAAGGTTTTGACTGCGGTCCCTGCCGCGAAGCAGATATTTCTTCCTTAATTCAATCGGGACAGGTGCAACGGTCTCATGATTGTAAACGGCGTTCTTCGCCTTCTCCAGCACCTTCGTTGATATGTCGGTTGCGAGTATCAAGAAATCAAATTCGCCTCTGTAGCAATGGTCCGCAAACTCGCTGAGGACCATTGCGAGCGTGTACGGCTCTTCGCCCGTGGAACATCCCGCGCTCCAGACCATGAGTTTCCTGCTTGAGCCCGCGCCTTTTTTGTTGATCAGTTCAGGCAATACAACACTGGCCAAATACTGAAAATGCTTCGGCTCACGGAAGAAGTCCGTCTTGTTGGTCGTGACCACATTTATCATATGGACCAGTTCATCCTGCATCCCTTCGGGGCTGAAAAGAAAATCGCAATATTCTCCATATGTTCTTAATCCCAGGGCGCGCAGTCTTTTGTGCAGGCGTGATTCAAGCATGACTTTCTTAACGGGAGGCATCTTGATGCCGCATTCATTATATATAAAATTACTCAAACGGCTGAAGTCATTATCGGAAAGTTTCGCTTTGAATAAGTTCAGATGCGTGCTTTCATTCATTACAGTTGTCATACAGTTTTATCCTGATAAATCTTTTCGTGACCCGGTCCACATTCATAAAAAAGGGCAGGCACGCAGGCCTGCCCTTTTTTTAGTTTTTACTCTCGACGGCTTTTGTCTGTCCGCCCGCGTTCTGCACCATGGTCAGTTCATCAATTGAGAACACCTTGTCAATATCAAGGATGATAATGAACTCCCCGTCCCTTTTACCCATTCCCTTGATGAATTCCGTGTTCAGCCTCATGCCGATCTTCGGCGCAGGCTCTATCTGCTCCGGCTCAAGCTCAAGCACCTCCTGCACTGAGTCCGCAAGGGCGCCAAGTATGGTCTTCTCTCCGTCAACCGACACCTCAACAATGATAACGCACGTATTTATCGACTTCTGCGTTTCTGTCATGCCGAATTTCAATCTTAGATCAACCACCGGCACCACGCTGCCTCTGAGGTTTATCACTCCTCTCATGAAGTCCGGCGTCTGCGGGACCTTTGTAACTTTTGTATATTCAAGCACCTCACGCACCTTCGCTATATCAAGGGCGAATATCTCATCATCCAGCTTGAAGGTCAGGTGCTGTGTGGCCTCTGTTATTTCAGCTATGCTCATTTCATCCTCCTGTAATTAGCTTTTAGCTGCAGGCTGTAAGCCGGGAAACATTTCTTCAGCTCACAGCTTATCGCTTAATGCTTATAGCTTTTTAATATTTCTCAAACTCATCATCCGAGTGGCTGTCAAGTGCAAGCACAACTCCTGCGGGCTTGGCGGCCGGGGCTGTTTTAACGGATGCTGCCTTCACTGGAAGCGGTTTCACTTTTGCAGCGGGTTTTTTCACCCTTGACGCTGTGCGATGCGTTCCGCTTTCAGTATCGGTTGTCTTAAAGAAGGCAATAGAATCCTGAAGCTGCTCTGCCTGCGACGCAAGCTCTTCCGACGTGGATGACATCTCCTCTGACGCTCCGGCATTTTGCTGGATCACTGTGTCAAGCTGCTGTATCGCCCTGTTGATCTGCTCAACTCCGGCGTTCTGCTCGTTGCTTGCCGCGCTTATCTCCTGCACGAGTTCCGCTGTCTTCTGGATATCGGGCACCAGCTTTGTCAGCATCTCTCCTGCCTTCTCCGCAACATGCGTGCTTGTGCTCGATAACTGGCTGATCTCTGCTGCCGCGGTCTGGCTCCTCTCAGCAAGCTTCCTCACTTCCGCCGCTACCACCGCAAAACCTTTGCCGTGCTCTCCCGCGCGTGCCGCTTCTATCGCCGCGTTCAGCGCAAGAAGGTTCGTCTGCCTCGCTATTTCTTCAATGATCGATATCTTCCCGGCGATCTCTTTCATCGCTGTAACTGCCTCTGATACCGCCCTGCCGCTTTCCTGCGCGTCAAGGGCTGCCTTCTCGGATATCTTTGCGGTCTGCTGTGAGTTGTCCGCGTTCTGCCTGATATTGGATGCCATCTGTTCCATCGATGATGAGGTCTCTTCAATAGATGACGCCTGTTCAGTCGCGCCCTGTGACATCTGCTCCGAGCTTGCGCTTAACTCCTGGCTCCCTGCCGCAACATTGTCCGCGGCGGCCTTAACGTCAACAACAACCATCGTTAGTTTATCAACCATGGTCTTCATGGCAGCAAGCAATTGCCCTGTCTCATCCTTGCTGGTTGCGTCAATATTGACGGACAGATCGCCTTCAGACAACTTGTTTGCTACGTGCACGCCTTCACTTATAGGCTGTGTAATACTGCGCGTTATGAAGAGGCTGATGCCTACACCCGCGACGACAGCTAATAAAGCAAGCACCGTCATGATCGTTATGACGCGGCTTGTGAAGCCTTTAATAACAGCTTCTTCCCCTTCCATGGTTTTGCTCGCAGTGTCAGCAAGTTCCTCCGCTGTAGCTTCAAGTTTATGGATCTCGGCTTTTACTTCAGTAATTGCCTTATTGCCTTCCTGGGGCGTCGTTATCTTTCCGGTCTGGACCATGCCGTAAACTTTGCTGAATCCTGATGCATATCCCGCTAAATTTTCCTTCATCTGTTTGACGGCATCTTTATCGTCCTGATGTACTGCAACTTTTTCCAGATTGTTGATTGCTTCCAGTAACTCCTCATATCTTCCTTTCCATTTGTTCAGATACTCAGCCTGTTTTTCGGGCGACCCCATATTGAGGAATATATCTTTTTCAGATCTGCGCAGGTTCAGAATATCTGCATTCGCATGTGCTGCGTTTTCAGCAATCTGTGCTTCACCCTGCAGCATGGTTATTGTTTTGTCCTCAAGAGAATTTACTCCCCAGTAACCTGACCCTCCTATTATTAACAGCAGCGCCAGGACGATGCCGAATCCCAGCATCAATCTTGTTCCGATCTTCATATCTTTTAACATTTAGTTTTCCTCCTTTTGATCTTATAAATATTATTTGATACACTCAAAACTGAAAATTGGTCCCTGCCTATAACATCACCTCCTGTTCAACATTTTGATAAAGCTTTGGGATATCAAGAATGAGAGCGACTGTCCCGTCGCCAAGTATCGTGGCCCCTGATATCCCTTCCACATTTTTATAGAATCTTCCAAGGGTCTTGATAACTGTCTGATGTTCACCTATTACATGATCGACCACAAAACCTACCCTGTGGCCGTCTATCGAAGTGATGACTATCTGTTCGATCTCGGGCGCGCTGCCGTTTACGGCGAACTGTTCCCTGAGACTTATGTACGGGATTATTTCTCCCCTGACATTGGCTATCTGTCTGCCGTGCGCCCTTGCCACATCCTGCCGGGTCAGTTCAATGCACTCTTCCACAGAAGAGAGCGGCAGCACAAAATGCTCTTCGTCGATATTCACCAGCAACCCTTCTATGATCGCCAGTGTCAGCGGGATTTTCAGAGTTATTGTTGTCCCGGTCCCCTTCCGGCTGCTTATGTCTATTGAGCCTCTCAGGTTTTCAATGGCCCTCTTTACTACGTCCATCCCCACACCCCGCCCTGATACATTGGTTATGGCCTTTGCCGTTGAAAAACCAGGCGCGAGGACCAGAGAAAAGATCTCCTTCTCAGTCAGTTCAGCATCAGGCGCTATCATCCCTCTTTCAACCGCCTTTGCACGGATTACTTCAGGGTCAAGCCCTGCGCCGTCATCTATTATTTCAATTAATACATACGCGCCCGAATGTCTGGCTGAAAGCTGCAGCATCCCCTGGACCGGCTTTCCCGCAGCGCTCCGCATCTCCGGTTTTTCAATGCCGTGGTCAATGCTGTTTCTTATCAGATGCACGAGCGGGTCGTTGAGTCTCTCGATCACGGTCTTGTCGATCTCGGTTTCAGCCCCTTCAACGAGCATCTCTACTTCTTTTCCGGTTTCCATTGAGAGGTCGCGGACAAGGCGTTTGAACTTGCTGAACAGCGTACCGATAGGCACAAGACGTACGCTCATGGTGTTGTCCCGCAGCTCGCCGGTAAGCCGTTCAACTTCTTCTGCTATTAAAATGAGTTCAGGATCGCTTTTGAATGCGGCAGTCTGTGTAAGTCTCGCCTGGACTGTCACCAGCTCACCGACTAAATCAACAAGCCGGTCAAGCTTGTCGGAAGATACCCGTATGCTTGAGGCCGCTTCTGTCTGCTGACTGCTTTGCTTCGGTTCTTTTACTTCTTTGACCTCTCTCATATGCTGCTGTTCAAGGAGGGCAGCTTCAACCTTGCGGGAGTCAAGTACTTTTGACGCAACAAGCATCTCGCCTACGCGTTTCTGCTGTCCGAGCACCTTCTGCAGGTCTTCATTTGTAATGAACCCACGTTCAATGAGGATCTCGCCTATTTTCTTGTTGCCCACTTCTTCCTCGAACCTGCCGGTATCGTCAATAATGTCGATGGTCAGTCTACAGTCATCTTCGATGAAAATAAAAACGTCCTTTACGGCATTAAGTCCCTTGTCCGTCGTAAGGATAATGTCCCAGTATGTATAACATGACTCGGGGTCAATAGCGTTCAGCGGCGGGATTGCGTCTGTATATGCAAGACACTTACAGTTTCCCAGTGAGCGAAGTTCATTAATTAATAGTACCGGGTTTGTCCCTTTTAGAAATATGTCCCGGTCCGGACGGAACTGTATCCGGCAGGTTATGATGTTCCCATCTGTTTTTTGCGTCGCACTGCTGCCTTTTGATGCGGCGGGGTCCCCTTTTTTTTCTGTGCTGCCCGGGACAAGTTTTTTTAATCCGGTTAGAATCTCTTTACCATGAGATTCATCGGTATTATCAGGAGCGTCAAGCAGGGTCCTGATATAATCACGGGCTGACAGGGTCAGATCTATCAGATGTTTGGTAACGGTCACCCCGCCGTTTCTTACAAGGTCAAAAACGGTCTCTACATCATGAGTGAACGCGGCGATTTTATCAAAACCGAACATTGCCCCTGAACCCTTGATGGTGTGGAGGGCACGGAAGGCCCGGCTTACCAGTTCCTTGTCATCAGGCCTTTCTTCCAGTTCGAGCAGAGATGATTCGAGTTCTGCAAGCAGTTCACTTGCCTCTTCCAGATATGCTTCCTTATGTTTATCCATGGTTGACATCCGCTATATCCCCTTCCAGAGACAGCTCTTTTCCGACTCAATTGAACAACCAAAATTCCGGGAGTATCCTGTTTCCTTCACTACCTTTTTAAATATCTCCGGATAGCCGGGTGTCAGCGCAAAAGATTTTTTTGAAATCAACGAGGTCCTGTGAGCAGAGCAGAGGAGCTGAAGGCAGGCGAGGTCCGCGCTTTCAACATTTTTCAGATCAACGAACACGCTCTCGGCGCCCTCAAAAGATCTTGCCAGCGCATCCTTAAGCGCTGCAGCGCATTCTATAGTCATCTCGCCGCTGATGATGAGCGCCGTGTTCTTCCCCCGTTGTTCGATCTTTATGTCTGCCATGTTTTTCACCCTCCCATTTTGCAGGGTACGTTTCAGCCCCGCCCCTACAGGTCATTTCACAAATTTCTTTATTACCTCTATTAATTTATCAGGGGTAAAGGGCTTCACAAGCCATCCACTGGCGCCGGCCTGTTTGCCCTCCAGTTTCTTTGTTTCCTGTGATTCTGTTGTGAGCATTACAACAGGAGTGAACTTGTTTGACGGGCTGCTGCGGAGCTGTTTTATCAGCGTGATCCCGTCCATGTTCGGCATGTTCAGGTCGGTCACCACCATATCAACTTTGGCGCCGTTAAGTTTTCCCAGTGCGTCCTTGCCGTCAACAGCCGCGATCACATCGTACCCCGCGTCTTTCAGCGCAAAGGTGACAAGCTGCCTCATTGAAGCGGAGTCGTCAACTATAAGGATTGTCTTTGCCATGTCTCACCCCTTGTTTGTACCGGCAGGCCTGGTTGCGGCACCGCCTTTCCCTGATAATGTTTTCTTCAAAACGCTTCGCTCGGATTCCATCGTGTACATCTTTTCGAGCCATTCCGTATTGTTGCTGACGTTATCGAGTTCGTGGATCCTGCCGTCCATAATATTTGCGTTTTGCAGCATCTCTTCAATTTCCATTTTGAATTTTTCGAGAGGCTCAATTACATGCTCGATACGCTGTCTCGTGATATCCTGGAATTGCATTGATATGACCACGCTGCTGATATCTGATGCAAGCGCCTCGGTCTCGCGAGTGAGATAATCAAGGTGGGTTTTTACTGTGTCAATTGTTTCGTCGATTTTGCTCATTGTCTCTTCAACCACTGATGATGATTTTGCTGAAACAGTAAAACTCCTCGAGAGGCTTTCTTCCGAGTTTTTATAAATCTCTCTTGTGTCAGTCTCAATCTTTGTGATGAGTTTACGGATTTCCTCAGCCGCGGCATTTGACCTGTCAGAAAGTTTTCTTACCTCGTCGGCCACAATTGCAAAGCCCCTTCCGTGTTCGCCGGCGCGTGCAGCTTCAATGGCCGCATTAAGGGCCAGAAGGTTTGTCTGCCCTGCAATAAATTCGATCTCATCGACAACTTTATTGATATTGGCCGTGTCTTCACTCATTATTTTTAATTCGTTCATGGTCTGGCTGGCAAAGGCGATAGCCTCCTGCAAACTTTGTGTTACCTCTGAAAGGGCATTTTTGCTTAAATCGATAGCGCTGGTACTCTGATTATTTCCATCCCCTGTAAATTTCCCCAAAACAGCCGAGGAGTCAGCAGTATTCTTTCTTGCACGCTCAACCATATCCATGAATTTGGCGCCTATATCGAGGGCTGCGGACTCGGTCTGATCAGTCACCTCCCTGAGCTGGTTGACAAGTACGGGAATGAGCTGCGCTTTGTCATGAAGGGGCCTTTCGATAGGCTTTATCATCTCCTCGATTTCAGATAATTGTTGCTTCATCTGAAATATATGCTTATTGTTTAAGTTTCTTATGTGTTTTTTGACAAGAACATAGCTTGCCGCTAAGACCGCTAAAGCAACAACGGAACTGACGGTCATTCTGAGGTAGGTGTTGTTTATTAAGGAGGGGACTGTCAGCAGAATGAGAATTACGATTAATTGTGTATAGACCGTCCAGCGTTTGCTAACTGGATCTCTCGTTGGGTTTTTCATATCCCCACCTTGTCCTTAAATGAAATATCACTGTTTCCATAGTTCTTGTCCCTAAGTTCATTTAGAAAAGCAGGAGAGAATTTTTCATCGGGGGAGATAGAAAGGAACTCTCTCCTGCTTTCTTGCAAGTCATGTTAAATATGTCGGATATTCGACAGGTTCTCTATAGAGGGGCAATCCTGTTTTTTATTAGGGGAAATCTATTAAAAAATGTATAAGGGGAACCCCTATGCTGATTAAGGGGATGGATTGGGCCTTATTATCAGGCTAATAGTTCTATTTTATAGTAGGGGGACGAGGGAATTATTAAACGGTAGCGGCTACTTTGACTTTTCATTCATCAGCCATTGCACAGCGTGCAAAAACAAATTGCGTGAGTCGTTGAGGTTCATCTTCTTCTTGATGTGGTCCATATATGTCTCGATTGTTTTCACGCTGAGATTTAAATGTTCTGCTATTTGGCGGGTTTTCAGCCCTTTGCCGATAAGCTCGAACACCTCCAGTTCACGGTTGCTGAGACTTTCGATAGGGGAACTGTTAAGCACAGGTTGTTTAGCGATGAACTTATGTAATAATTTTGCGGCCAGGGTGTCGCTTACAAATATCTCGCCATTCAAGACCCTTCTTATTGCCAAGATCACCTTCTCGGGCGGTTCTTGTTTCATGATATATCCTTTTGCGCCTATCCTGAGACAGCGTTCAGCGTATAATGCTTCATCGTGCATGGAGAGAACAAGAGTTAAGGTTTCGGGGTTTTTATTTAAGAGGCTTTCGATGAGTCTGATGCCATTGCTTTGACCGAGAGAAATATCAATTATTATGAGGTCCGGATGACAGTCCTCAATAGCAGGCAAAGCTTGAGAAATATCACTTGCTTCTCCGCAAACAGTAAGGTCGTTTTCCTGGTTAATAAGAAGGGCGAGTCCCTGCCGGACTATTGGATGATCATCAACTATAAAGATTTTGTATTTATGGGTCGCGTGTTCCTTGTTATTATTGCTCATGATGTCTCAACTCAAATAATGTAAATTTTATTTTTAATATTAACACAAAAATCGCCTTTCCTGAAGGCATGCCAAATGACTGAGTAAAGTCATGCAAAGCACAAGATGGAATAAAATAGCTTAGGCGTATTGAAAAAAAGTTGTATTCTCCATTAAACTCTATATGGTTATTTTACTGTATATCTAAGATCGTTCAAATAATCAACAGCATCGGGGCTGTAGCTCAGTTGGGAGAGCGCTTGAATGGCATTCAAGAGGTCGACGGTTCGATCCCGTTCAGCTCCACCATTTATTTTCAAACAGTTGCATGTCACTTAAAACCAACCATGTACGGATGTTCGATATTATGCCGGGCCCAGCCTGATATTTTTGTTGCAAATTACAAAAAAAGTAGTATGCTTTTTCTTAAAGGGACGCAACATAAACTTTCCATAAGTGAAAGGAGAATGAGAATGAGAGCGGTTGGGTTATTGATTATATTTCTGATGCTAACAGGAGTTGTATTTGCCGGGGACAAGGGAGAGGCGGTAAAGGTTTACAAGGCGACTGTTGCTGCTGACGGTGTTCAGAGGATCGAGATCGTCGGCGGTGATTATTTTTTCGATCCGAACTATATAGTTGTAAAGAAGGATGTACCGGTGGAACTGATAATCAGGAAAAACCCCGGCATAGTGCCCCATAATATCGTGATAGCTTCACCGGATGCAGGGATGGAAATCAGGGATTCGCTGGACACGGAGAAGAGGACACTGAAATTCACTCCGTCTAAGACGGGCACATATCCTTTCTACTGCGATAAAAAGTTCCTGTTTTTTAAAAACCACAGGGAAAAAGGCATGGAAGGCGTTATCGAAGTTACCGATTAGCGGGCCGGCACAGATCAATTTATCTTCCCGCTATCTCCTCTATCGCTGATCTAATACCGAGGACGACCTTTGCCATCCGTTCATAATCGAGGACCTCAGGGACATCGCCGGTCCCGTGATATTGCGGGTTTCTGTAAAAGGCGGTGTCCGTCACCATAATTGCATTATAGCCGCATTTCCAGAAAGACCTGTGGTCTGAGAAGTCTGTTCCAGGGACGATCGGAAGGCCTGTAAATGACTCGGCGCGCAAGTCCGTTCCTTTTTTAAAGCCTTTCATCATCCTGTTCAGAAACGCTCTCGATCGAATATTACCGACAAGGGTTATAAAATTTCCTTCAGAGGGATAGAACCATCTGAGGAAGGGCAACGGGAAAAACTGGCTGTCCGGCCTGTCGGTGAAATACCCTATCATCTCAAGGCATATCATGCCTTCAACCTGAGCGCCCTTTTGTCTGAGGTCATGAGCGTATACATAACTGCCCTGATGCCTGCTCCTGAAAAAAGGAGGCTCCTCAAGGGTAAACGCGGCAAACTGAACGGTCCTGTCAAGCCGCGTGTCTTTTAACAGCCGAGCAAGCTCAAGCAGTCCCGCAATCCCGCTTGCGTTGTCATCCGCACCGGGAGTTCCGATCACCGTGTCATAATGAGCGCCTGCCACAAGGAGCTTCTCCGGCATCTTTTTGCCTCTGACCTCCACGTAGATATTTGCGTATGTATTTTCTTCAACTTTATACGGCTGCTCAAAGACATGATAACCGTATTCGCTGAATTTTGATTTAATATAATCAGCGGCCTTATTCAGCGCGCCGGTTTGTGTATAGGGGCGCGGGCCTATTTCTTTTGCGAGGAAGCTTACAGTCTCCCTGAGATGGTCCCTGATATCGAGCATGGATTGAATTTGGTCCTTATATTCTGTAAAAGTATAGCACTGGCCGTGAGGCGTTTTTGATTATTTGCACAAATTGGAAGGCAATCTGTTTTATACTTATGCGGCGGGTTTACCAATGAAAATATCGAAATCTTTAAGGCCGACATCCTCGAAGGTCCGGGAGGCTTTATTCAACATCCTGCGCGGCAGGACTGACAATGCCCGGTTCCTCGATCTATACGCGGGCACAGGCGCTGTCGGCATCGAAGCGCTCAAACACGGAGCATCGGAGGCGGTATTCGTCGAGGCAGGCAGGAGCAACGTCAAGGGCATCGATGAAGCCATCCACAAAAATCGTTTCGCTGAAAAGGCGAGGGTGGTAACAAAAAAAGTCCTGGCTTTTATTGACTGGGCTGAGATGAACGGGGAGGGCTTTGACATAATTTTTCTCGACCCTCCTTACCACACAGAGGAGATAATGGAGGCCCTGTCCGCGCTTGGAAAATCAAATATCCTGAAGGATGACGGGATCGTCGCCGCAGAGCATTTCACGAAAAAACACCTGCCGGATGCATTTGACAGGCTGCATAAGATCAGGGACTACACTTACGGCGACACGGTGCTCAGTCTTTATGAAGCTAAAAAGGTTTATTAGCCACGAATTGACTCGAATAAAAAAGATGCAACAGACAGTTACCATACTAATTTCAAAGACACACATGTTTTATTCGTGATTATTCGTGTTCATTCGTGGCAACTGTCTTATTCAGGATAAAAAAGAATAATGGTATTTCTTTATTAATCAGCTATAATTTACGACAGGAGCGGATGATGAGTAAAATTGCGATTTACCCGGGTACATTTGATCCTCTGACCAACGGCCACATAGACCTTATACAAAGGACGCTGAAGATCTTCGATGAGGTGGTCATCGCCGTTGCGCCAAGCTATAAGAAGCAGCCCTTGTTCACAATTGAGGAGCGGTTAAATTTCATAGAGGAATCGATCAGGGGATTCAAGGGGGCCAGGGCGGAGCACTTTAGTAACCTTCTGGTCGATTACACTAAAGATAAAAAGAGCATCGCCATCATCCGGGGCCTTCGCGCGGTGTCTGATTTTGAATACGAGCTCCAGATGGCCCTCATGAACAGGCGGCTTGACGCAAACATTGAAACAGTCTTTATGATGCCAAGCGAAGAATACACCTTTCTTTCGTCAACACTGGTCAAGGAAGTTGCGTCATTCGGCGGCTCTGTCAAAGGTTTGGTGCCTGAGATGGTCGAGAAGGCGCTGGTTGATAAATTCAAACAATAATGGAGAGTATAGGTGAATGGTGTCAGTGTCAGTAATAAGGAAGCCCTGATTGTGATAGATATGCTGAATGATTTTGTCCTTGAAGGTTCGCCTCTTGAGGTGCCGGATACGCGGAAGGTCATATCTGCCATTAAAAAAGAAATAGAGAACGCGCGCTCTAAAGGCGACCCCGTAATTTATCTCTGCGACGCTCACGACAAAGAAGATAGGGAGTTTGCCAAATTCGGCTGGCCTGCGCACACGGTTGACGGGACCAAAGGGGCGCAGGTGATTGATGAACTCAAGCCGCAGGGAGATGATATCGTCATCAAGAAAAAAAGTTATTCCGGCTTTTACAATACAAAACTCGAAGAGACCTTGAAGGGACTCAAAATAGACAGCGTCAGGCTTACAGGATGCGTTACCCACATATGTGTAATGTTCATTGCATTTGAAGCTGTGCTGCTGGATTACAAAGTTACAGTCGTTGAAAGCGGTGTTGCCGGGCTTGCAAAAGAAGACCACGATGCGGCATTAAGGATAATGAAGAACGTGCTTGGGGCAAAGATTTTATAGTAGGGGCGTTTCGCGAAACGCCCAACAAGATTGTTCTGGAGGAGGGATGTTCCATACTGCTGACCCGAAAGACATTTTAGACGGCAAAATAACGGACGTATATTTTGAGCGCACCATTAAAATACTGAAGGCCAAAAAGATAAACCCGGTTGTCAAGGCGGAGTTTATCGCAAAGACCCTTCCCGATGCCTGGCAGTGGGCTGTACTTTCCGGCATGGAGGAGGTCGCGTATCTCCTCAAACACGTCCCTGTCAAAGCGAGGGCGTTTAAAGAAGGCACGGTCTTTTACCCCTATGAACCGGTGATGGAGGTTGAGGGCCGGTATCAGGATTTCTGCGTGTTTGAAACTGCGCTGCTTGGGCTCATGTGCCAGGCTTCTGGCATCGCCACAAAGGCGGCGCGTTTTAAAAAGCTTGCCGAAGGACGCCCGGTAATCAGCTTTGGCGCACGGAGGATGCACCCTGTTTTGGCCCCTATGATAGAGAGGAACGCGTACGTCGGCGGATGTGACGGCGTGGCTGTCGGGAAGTCGGGAGAGATTATCGGCGAAGACCCTATGGGCACAATGCCGCACGCGCTGATAATTTGCATGGGCTCAACAGTCGAGGCCATAAAGGCATACGACGAGGTGCTTGCTCCAAGATTCAAAAGGGTCGCGCTCATCGACACATTCCTTGATGAAAAATTCGAGGCACTGAACGTGGCGGAAGCAATGGGAGAAAAACTTTTTGCGATGAGGCTTGATACGCCTTCTTCACGGAGGGGCAGCTTCTACCGCATCCTTCAGGAGGTGCGCTGGGAGCTGAATCTGAGAGGGCATAAAAAAATAAAGCTTTATGTGAGCGGCGGGATCAGGGAAAAAGATGTGCCGGAATTGAACCCCTTTGTTGATGCTTATGGGATCGGCACGTCAATAAGCAACGTGCCTGTTGTGGATTTCGCGATGGACATCATGGAGGTTGACGGCAAGTCTCTTGCGAAGAGGGGGAAATGGTCAGGCAGCAAGCGCGTGCTTCGCTGCGGGAAATGCAATACGCCGCTCATAGCCCCAAACGATAACAGGAAGCACAGATGCAAATGCGGCGGGAGATTCAATGACGTACTCACTCCCTTTATCGCCAAAGGTAAGGTTTCACAAAAGCCCCTGCCTGCAAAAGAGATAAGGGCTTTTGTTCTTGAGCAAGTGAAAAGGCTGGAGTTGTAATAAATATTTTTTGAGATCAATATTCCTTAATTTATCATTCTTCATTTTTTATCCTTTATTGTTTAAATGGGTTATTTAAAGATCATCATCGCAATCCTTATCTGGAGCTCGCTCGGGATCTTTATCAGGAACATCGGGCTGCCCAATGTCGCTATTGTTTTCTACTCCTGCGCCATCGCCGGGGTAATCCAGTGGATATTGCTGTTGCTGAAAGGGCAGTTCAGGAAGGACCTTGACATCGCAAACCGCGTCCACAAAATTCTGCTTCTCATTGCCATACCGGTATGCACTATTGCAAATACCCTGCTTTTTTATTTCGCGTTCAAGCACACGACAATAGCCAATGCCGTGCTGGCGCACTACACGGCCCCGATATTCGTCGCGATCTTAGCGCCCATATTTTTAAAAGAGAAGAGTCATAAGACAACGTGGCTTGCCATCGTCCTGTCATCCATCGGGTTGTGGCTTATGCTCTGGATGCCCTCATCAGGCGGGGCAGCGTCCATGAGCGTCAGCGAGCGTTACGGAATTATTGCCGGGGCCTGCTCAGGCATCGCATATGCCTTCCTCATACTGATACTGAGGGTTGTTGCATCGCAATATCTGTCCCTTGTTATCATCTTCCTGCAAAACAGCATAGTCGCCGTTTTACTCCTGCCGTTTGTTTTCACAATCCCCGTCTCAATGCAGTCATTGCCCTACCTGATTGCCATGGGCGTGCTTCATTCCACCATTGCCCCGCTGATTTATGTCCAGGGCTTTCAGAGCGTAAAGGCAAATGACGCCGCGATACTCGGCTACTTTGAACCCATAGGCGCGACCATATTAGCGTTTATCTTTCTCAATGAACTGCCGGGGCTGACCGCGCTCTTTGGCGGATCACTGATCCTGCTTTCGGGGTACCTGATCTTCAGGGACAGGGGGAAGTAGTAGGGCACTTTTGTGCTGTGGCACTATTTTTTTCTTTATTGCTTTTTTCACAGACTTTTTCAGTATTAAGGAAAGCTCAAGCAGTTCGAGGGCGATTTCAATGTTCTTGCCGTTAGGTTTCAAAGTCCGTTTTTTCTCCTGTGCTTTATATACTATTGCACTGTTTCTGGAACACAAAAATGTGCTCGTGCATTATGAGCAGAAAGTTGTACAGCTTCGACTTCTTCACCCAGAAGCCCGTTGCCCTGCAGTTGTGCTGGACTTTGATGATGTCCTCCCGCAAAACAAATCCCGCCTTTAAAAACCGCTCCATGGCTTTGAATGCGAGGGGAATGTAGAACTTGTTTCTTCTCGTATCGCCTATAAGGATGGCGCAGAACTTACCGGGTTTTAAAACCCTGAAACATTCACGAGCTACTTTTTCTATTTCATCACAGAAGGAATCAATGGAATGAATGTTCGACAGGTCTTCGTTAATCTTACCTTCCGAATATTTGATAATGTCCGCATACGGCGGATGAGTCAATACCAAATCAATTGATCCCTCTTCGATGACTTCAAGATTCCTTGCATCTCCAATAAAACAATCTTGAGGTTGCGAGTAGAGATAATCAAAATTCAATCTCTCCTGAGTAATCTTTATTGAGTTAGGGTTTATGTCAATGCCAATACCTCTTCTTCCTGTCAGCTTGCATTCAATCAATGTCGTTCCTCCGCCGACCATAGGGGCAAGGACCGCATTGCCTTCATTTAAATAGCGAAGGACCAAGTTGCGGACGACCTGCGGAGACCAGTTACCCCTGTAGTCGGATCTGTGGGTTGCCCAGTTGCCTCTTTTCGGAAAAGACCAAACTGTGGTGCATTCAAGGTCAAAGCTTTCAGGTTGAAGCTTCTTTACACCCACCGCCGCCTGCTTAACATTCTAATCAGGCTCTCAGGACGATCCTCGATCGTATGAAGTAATGTAAGACATTATTTGCAATACACGAAGACCGTCTGAGAGCCCTATTTTGATCGATCATTGATCGAATCGGGTGCAAATGTCAACAGACTATAAGTAACAATAAAAAACTTGAACGCTTTTGCTAAAATACCAAGCATGAAACAACATGAAGCAGTTATAAAGGTGATGCAAGATAATGGGGGATACGCAACTCTTGGCTTTTTGAATCAGGAAGTTCTAAGAGTAAAGGATTGCGAGTGGAGAACTAAAACCCCTTTTGCGAGCATCAGAAGAATTGTGCAGGACGACAGGTTTTTCTTCAGAATCAGACCGGGGTTGTGGGCTTTAAAATCTTTCAGGAATAAACTACCCGACAATATACTGCCGACAAAGGGGATGCCCAAAACAAAACAGGAAGAATTTAATCATACATACTATCAGGGATTGCTTGTGGAAGTCGGGAATTTAAAAAAGTTTAAAACCCATGTCCCAAATCAGGACAAGAATAAAATCTATTTGGGCCAAAGGATTGGCCAGATAACAACAGTCAGCGAACTTTATAAATTCACATATGACAGCATCCTTCAGAAAGCACGAACAGTTGATGTTAGCTGGTTTAATTTCAGGAAAATGCCGCATATGTTTTTTGAGATTGAACATTCAACAGATATTCAAAACTCTCTACTGAAATTTTTAGAGCTTCAAGATTTTTATGTGCAATTTTACATTGTGGCGGATAAAGCAAGAGAAAAAGAATTCGAGACTAAATTGTCTTTAAATGCTTTCACGCCGATTCTAAAGAGGACCCGATTTATGAGTTATGTCCAGTTGTCTGAATTGCACACAAGAACGTACGAGATTACAAGTTTAGAAAGCAGTCTCAATTTCTAACGCATCCGCCCCCAAATCTGTCGGCAACGATAGTGCAAAAGTACAGAAGTGCAATAGTCGGAAGCACAAAAAAGGGGTTCTGAAGTTTAAAGGACAGGGAAGATACGTGGTTGTAAGGTAAAGGTATTTATTACGCTTTCAAAATCTTCAACAGTTTTGCAGTTGTAAAAACCTCAATTCCTGAATGTTTAAAATCCCTGTCATTGCTCCAGACAGGAACTTTCAGCTTCATTGCAAGCGCAAGCAATTCTATATCGTCTTCATCCCTGCCTGACAATTTCCTGGACGCCTTTTGAATAAAATCTTCGTAAGAATGCTGAGGGTAAATTTTAATGGGAAGGAGTTTGAGCTGGGACTCAAGAATTTCTTCGCTGATTCCATACTGCTCCGCGATAACGCCAAGGTATTCTCTGACTTCGTCAATATTAAACTGTGTTGTTACGAAATCAATATCTTCTTTCAGAAATACGCGGAGCGCTGCCTTGCCGGCAACTGCGGAGAGGATGACGTTAGCGTCTGCGGCGAGTTTTTTTAAAGGCGTTGAAATCTGCAAGTAGTTTCCCCTCTGTTATTCCCTTTTTCTCAAGTGAACGGCCTACGAATTCACCAAGACGGACCAGCAGCTCTTTTCTGAGTTCCAAAGGAAAGCTCTCCGGATGTTCGATTGGCAGATAAAGTCCTGCTACTTTGCCATGCCTTGTAACAAGAACAGGCTCGTCGTCCTTAAAATAACTTGTAGCTTTGTCCCTGAATTCTCTGACTGTTGCCACCTTCATATTGCCTCCTGCAATAAGTTTAGCAAGTATATTTTGATTGTGTCAATAATTGTGACCACAAAACTCTACCAAAAGCAAAACAGTGCAGAAGTGCAATAGTGCAGAAGTGCAATAGTGCAGAAGTGCAATAGTGCAAAAGTTCAAGTAAATGAAAGATGTCAGCGCGGGGTGTGGCTTTAAGCGCTGGCGTTGCCTTTAGGCATGAACTCGGTCACTTCAACTTCCCCGGAATTGTTTTTGAAGAGATAGAAAGTCTTGTTGCAGGCTTTTTTATTGGGAACACAGATCTCCAGTCTTACCGGATAGCAGTTGCAGTCTTTATTATATTCTCCGCGTTCAATCACCTTGGCCCTGATCTGCTCGCCCGCGTGGTTGAAAAGGTAATAATTTTTCACAAGCTTAACAACATCTGCGTCAGAGGTAGTCTTCGATAACGTACATCCTGCAAAAAACAGGAGGGCAATTACTATGGGTAATAAACAAACAGCGCGGCGTGTCCTCATCACATTACAAATAGTCTTAAGAAGCGAATTGAATTTTCTCATGCATAGTTCTCCTTGTAACTCTCATCGGCAGTTTATTGAAAAACTTTACAGATAATTTATAATACCGTTCGGAAGAGGTTTAGTATTATGAAACTGAACAAAGACATCATCGAGGCCATGTTTCAACATGCCCTGAAAACATACCCTGAGGAATGCTGCGGAATTATAACGGGTGACGGGCATAATCAAACCGCGCATATGTGCGAGAATATTCAAAACAGGCTGCATTCGCAGGACCCCCGGGGCCACCCCAGGGACGCCCGCACGGCTTATGTCATTGACCGGAAAGAATTAGAGGGGATCATTTCAAGGGCAAAGGGGCATGGCGAAGGGGTTATCGCTTTTTATCACTCCCACCCTGAGAATGATGCTTACTTTTCAGAAGAAGACTTTACCGCTCAAACCGTATTCGGAGAGCCGGAATTCCCCGATGCCCTGCACATAGTGATCTCGGTGAGAAGCGGAAAGATCCACGACTTGAAATGTTTCAAATGGGACAGGAGCAAACAGGGCTTCCTGACAGTTGAGGGTTGTATTTAAATCAGTCAATTAATAAATCCGGCAATCAAAAAACGTGATACAATTTACATAGAAGCTCGCTTTTATTATAAACACTTAACCGGCGGGAGGGTGTTGAGATGAAGATATTGCTTGCCACGGACGGCTCGGAGAATTCCGAGGGAGCGGCAAAGTTTTTAACAAGGTTTAATCTTTCCTCTGATGATGAGGTCCTGGTCTTTCACGCTGTAAGCTGGACGCCTCTCATGAGTGAAATGGAGGCCTTTTACGTTAATGTCAAGGGGTTGATGGAGGAAATCGTACCGGGGATCCTCAAATCAACCGCTGATATTCTCAAACCGGTAAAAGCAAAGGTCAGCACGTCATCCGTTGAAGATTTCCCTGACAAGGCTATTGTAAATACAGCCGGCGATTCGGGAGCAGACCTTATAGTCATGGGGGCAAAAGGCCGCAGGGGTCTCGAATCACTCATTGTCGGGAGCGTTACAAAACTGGTTGCCATCAAATCGCCTGTGCCAGTCCTCGCAGTTAGACCTCCGCAGTGGAAAGAGACCGGGAAGCTGAAGGTCCTCTTTGCCTCGGACGGCTCCATATATTCAGATGCGATGGGCAAGACCCTGGCCTCAATCCCGTTTCCCGCAGATACAGAGGTGACGGTACTGAATGTGGTGTCTTCCGCGCTCTCGGATATTCCGGAGAGGTTCGCGTTTGGAATAAATGAAAAAATCAAGGAAATGGTTGCGAACACAAGAGAGGCTGAATTTAAAGAATCTGAAAAGATAACTAAAAAGGTCCGTGAATATTTAGGCGGACGGTTTTCAAAAATCGAGGAGCTGTCAAAATCCGGGGACCCCTCGATAGAGATACTGAAGACAGCGAATGACATAAACGCAGACATCATTGCCGTTGGAAGCAGCGGGATGAGGGGCATCAGGGGGATGCTCGGCAGCGTGTCACGGTATGTCCTGAATCATTCGATGTGCTCTGTTTTAATAGGGAAGACCTGAGGGGAGTTATTTTCAATCCACGACAACTACGTTTTGCGCCTGGCTGCCTTTTGGACTTTTAAAGATTGTAAATTTTACCCTGTGGCCTTCTTTTAATGAGCAGTCGTTGCCTTCGCAAAGGACAGCGCTGTAATGGACGTAGATCTCTCCGCCTTTATCGCGGGCAATAACGCCGAATCCTTTATTGTCATCAAACCATTTAACAATGCCTGTTTCGAGAAGTTTCACGCAGATGGCCTTTCTTGGCGGAAACAAATAGAGATACCCTTCCCGGGGCAATCACTAATCGTAAACCGGAACAATCTTTCCCTTCACCACTGAATACTCAGTATTAGACTTTTTAACAACAGGCATACCATTGTCAAATATATTATTGTTATGGAACCTTAAGATTTGTTTATTTAATGCGGCGGGAGCAGTTATTTAATGGATCTCAAGCTCCATCAACAATGCGTCATCGGCAGGCTTTTGGTAGTATCCTTTTCGTGAGCCGGTTATGGTAAAGCCGAATTTTTCATACAGCTTTATGGCCGCAGTGTTTGATTGCCGGACTTCGAGTGTGAGCTTTATGCCGGGCTTTGAGCGTTTCAGTTCTTCGATGACCGCGCGCAGGAGCATGTCCGCCACACCTTTGCGTCTGTGTTCAGGCAATACCGTAATGTTCAGCAGATGCGTCATATCGAGTATTGTTCGCGCGCATGCATAGCCGATCACCCGGTTTTCAGAAACAGCAGCTTTCAGGACCGCGTCCGGATTTCCGATCTCATATTTGAATGAATTTAAAGACCACGGGGTTGTATAGCAACGGGTTTCAATGGCATGGACCTGCGGCAGGTCGGCAAGGGACATAGCCCTGATCGTTATCCCTTCCAACGGAGCTCTGCCTCAGACTTGCGTATATAAAATGGGGCGAGACTCACAGTGTCTGCTGTTATGCCCTCTTTTAATTTCTCCACCGCTATTTCCGCGACAGTCGAGGCTGACGGCGACATTCTCGATGGAGGGGCAAATACGGCAAACTCCTTCACGGTATCCAGGATAAGCCCTTTATAAATCTTCACTCCTTCACCCATGAACACTGTGGGCCCATTAATTTTTTGCAGCAATTCAGCAGGGCTTATAGCGGTTTCAGGCAGCACCTTTCCGCAGGCGCCTCCGTCCCAGCGATAGAGTCCCGCATAAACCTCATTTCTTCTTGCATCAAGCATCGGGCATATTGTGTATGAACAGAAAGGGAGTGTTCTCGCGAATGCGTCAAGGGTCGGCACCGGCACAAGCGGTTTGCCTGTCGCATACGCAAAGCCCTTTGCCGTGCTGAGGCCGATCCTGAGCCCGGTGAAGGAACCCGGTCCGATGGATACGGCAAAGGCGTCAATTTCATTTATTGAGATGCCGGCGGCGTTCATCAGCCACTGGATAGAGGGCATCAGTCTCTCGGCATGAACGACTTTAACGTCCACCCTTATCTCTGCGATAAGGCCGGTGTTATCGTCGAGTATCGCAATGCTGCCTGCGACTGTTGCGGTTTCAATGGCAAGAATTTTCATTTTAACTTTAAGCCACAGAGGACACAGAGATAAAAATTCAGTCCGCAGATTACACAGATTTCACAGATAATAATAAGATTTCATTAATCTGCGATATTCATCATCCTCGGTATGGCTAATGACCTTTCAAAATACTCTTTATTATTGTAATCACATTTTCTCTGAAGGCGTCCACATTGGGTCCGGCCATGCTCGGGCTTACCTTAAGGTTGCCGGCAATTATCAATGTGGGTGTTTCCTCGATATTGTAAGTCTTCATCATTATTAACGCCTCGCCGATATCTTTGGCCTTTTCTCCCGCCCTCAGCCTGCGGCTGAAATCAAAACCGAGCCCAAGCTGCGTGCCTATGTTTTCCAGGACCTCAACGTCGCCGATTTCTTTCTTCTCAAGAAAAAAGGAGTCGAAGAGCGCCTTCTTCATCTGTTCGCCCTTGCCGGACTCCTCGGCAAGCAGGTAAGCCTCTCCGGGTTTCGGAGAACCCTTGCCCCAGAAGACCGGGACGATCTTCCATTTGATCTTTTTAGGAAAATTCCCTTTTATGACCGGGACAGATTTTTCAAATTCATAGCAGTGCGCGCAATAGAAGCTGAGAAATTCAACCACCTCAACCTTTTCCCCGTCGAATGTAAATTTACTTTCCGGCAATTGGGTGTATGCGCCCTTAATTGATGAACTGTCAACCGCGTATGCAGAGAATGGCAGCATGACTAAAAATAGTAATGTTACCAATAACTTTTTGAAAATCATTTCTTTCCTCCTGAGTCTATTAATGTTTGATCTTTTCCCTGTAAACATTGTAATTGAAATCAGGGCTGTTGTCCTTTGTGTGACATCTCAGACAGGCTGATTCTGTAACAGGCGTTAAGGATTTGTCAAAGTCTTTGAGATGTTCTTTGCCCGGTCCATGGCAGACCTCGCACTGGACATTGGCGAGGTCAGGAGTGGTTTGAAAGCTGTAAAATCCGCCTTCCTCTCCAAACCCGACAACGTGACATTTTATACACTCAGGGTCTTCTGACTTTCCCACCCTTTCAAGGCTTGCAAAAGCGCCCGCATGACGCGTGTCCTTCCAGCCCTCAACAAAAGGCTGATGGCATTCAGCGCATTTTGCCACTCCGAGATAAGTTGTTTGTGCCTGCGGAGGTCTTGCGGATTCCTTAAAAAGCTTTGCGACCAGGGCGTCATAGTCGTTTAAAATACCGCGCACCGCCGTATCTTCTTTTATATCATTACCGAGGGGCTGCCATCTGTGCTTGAAACTGCTTACCTTCCCCGTATGGTCCATGATCTTCAGGGCCAGGACACCGAGGTTCTTTCCCTTCGGGTAACCGGCCGTGACAATCGCGCCATCTACTTTAACGGGTTCATCGAGTATCTCGCCGGATGAAGTGATAATCACGTCCCATCCTTTCACGTCTTTTAATCCGGAAACAGGGGTGTCCGTAAGAAGGATATTCAGCTTGCCCTTTTGATAATCCGCAGGACCAGAACCTATGTTAATGCCGGCCGTGCCCCTGATTACTGGAATTGATCGTGTTTTGGAAACGGCGGGTATTTTATATTTTTGCAGCAGGGGGGAGATAAAATCATCGGGGGACAGCTTCGCTTTTTTCATTAATGCGACCGCGTCATATTTCATCATATTAAATGCCTTGAGCATGGCCCCGGTCTTTAACCTGCCCTGCGGCGTATCATCGCCGCTGAAATTGCCGGAGTCGATCAAGACGTAAGGGGACAGGTTTTTACCGTTTTCAGAGATATAACCGGCAAGCCTTGCCACGCCGCCGAAGTCGGTCTTGGGAGAACAGCCGCACGGTTCAAGCTCGCCCTGAAGGCCTCCGGTATAAAGGATAGTCAATACTTTCTGGTGCCCGTGAGAAGCCAGCGGAGTTAGGACAATCAGCATGACCAGGTTGAGCAATAAAATATTTTTCAGCATCGGTATATTTTAACAGTAAAAAATATTTTCTCAAAGCTTGCCGGGTAATTTTGACAGTAATCAGGTTAAATGATATACTTGAACAAGTGAGCAAGTAAAGAAAGGAGTCTGCAATGCCGCCTAAAAAGAAGCAGGATGTCTGCCAGGTAAAAACCATAGACAAAAAGAAGGTCAGGGCCGTTAAGAAGGTGATGCTTACCGACAATGAAGCGGGTAAGCTGTCGGAGACGTTTAATGTTCTGGCAGACCCCACCCGCACAAAAATAATACATGCCCTTTCAGAGGAAGAGCTTTGCGTATGCGATATTGCAAGCATACTCGGCATCAGCATCTCAGCGGTTTCGCACCAACTGAGGACCCTGAGGAACATGCGTCTGGTAAAATTCAGGAAAGAGGCCAGGATAGTTTACTACTCGCTGGTTGACGCGCACATTAAGACATTGTTCAACCAGGGGTTAAGACACGTAAGAGAATAGAAATGTAGAGGCGAGGCGCTGCCTCGACTGGGAAGTTAAAAGTCATGAGCCGGATCAAACTACAGACCGAAACAAATTCCTGCGGCAGCAACGAGAGGACCTGCTCGTGCTGTGCGGTTGACTTCCTTGAAGAAAAGCCCCCTTTCTGGAAACGCCGGACATTGATAATCAGTATCTCGACGGGGCTGCTCTTATTGTCCGGTTTGTTAATTAACTTCCTGACCTCATACCATTTTGCCGCTCAGTTGATATTTATATCAGTTGTAGCAGTGGCGGGAAAAGATATTTTGAAAAAGGCGGTCCTTTCGCTTTTTAAATTGCGGCTGGACATGAATTTTCTCATGAGCTTAGCGTCGTTCGGGGCCTTTTTCATCGGGCACGGCGAAGAGGGCGCTGCGGTAATTTATCTCTTTTTCGTCGCGGAGTCCCTGGAAGCATACGCGGGCGATAATGCAAAGAAATCGATCAGCCAGTTGCTGAAACTGGCCCCTGAGACCGCGAGGGTAAAAAGGGACGGAAAAGAGACCGAGCTCCACACTCATGAAGTTGAAATAGGAGACATCGTTGTCATACGCCCCGGTGAAAAAATCCCTATGGACGGCAAAGTCATTGCCGGGCGGTCATCCGTCAACGAGGCGACAATAACAGGAGAGTCGTTGCCGGCAGACAAGTTCGAGGGGGATGAGGTTTTCGCGGGCACTATGAACGAGGACGGCTATCTTGAGGTCGAGGTTGACAGGAAAGCGGAGGACACTGTCCTTTCCAAAATTGTAAGGATAGTTGAAGAGGCTGAAAGACAGAAATCAAAGACTGAAAAATTCATAGACAGGTTTGCCCGTTATTATACCCCCGTAGTGATCTCCCTGGCATTCGCAACGTTTTTCATCCCCGCGTTCATTCTCGGTTATCCGTGGCATGACTGGTTTTACAGGGCACTGGTCCTTCTGGTCGTGTCCTGCCCCTGCGCAATGGCGATCTCAACGCCGGTTGCCATGGTCTCAGCAATATCAAGCGCGGCGAGGCACGGGGTTTTAATTAAGGGGGCAACGTTTATCGAAGAGTTGAGCAGGGTAAAGGCTTGCGCGTTTGATAAAACCGGCACGCTGACAAGGGGCAGGCTTGAAGTGGCGGATGTTATCGGTTTTAACGGTCATTCCGGGCAGGAGGTCCTCTCCATCGCCGCTTCCCTGGAAGCTCGCTCGCAACATCCCATCGCAAAGGCCATACTTGCCAGAGCGCATAAGGAAGGCATCCGGCTGAAGGAGATAGATAATTTTATGTCGGTTAAAGGTAAGGGAGTGCAGGCCCTGATAAACGGCAATACATATTATGCGGGCGCAAGGAACCTCTTCGATAATTTGTCCATCAACCTGCCTGACGAACTGCCGGGGCTGGAGAAGGAAGGAAAGACCTCTATTTTTATTTCAACCAGGGAGCAGGCAGTGGGAGTAATAGCGCTGGGAGATATGGTCAGGCAAAACGCGCATGAGATAATTACGCACCTTAAGAATGCAAACATAAGAACGGAGATGCTGACCGGTGACAACAGGAAGGTCGCGGAGGCGTTGGCGGACACGATCGGAATTGACGGATATCATGCTGAGTTGTTGCCTGAAGACAAGGTCAGGGTTGTCGAGGAACTCGCCGGCAAATACGGCTCTGTTGCAATGGTCGGCGACGGCGTTAACGACGCGCCTGCGCTTGCAAAGGCAAATGTCGGGATAGCCATGGGCACTATCGGCTCCGACGTTGCCATAGAGACAGCGGACATCGCATTGATGCATGATGATCTGTCCAGGATTGATTACCTCATATCGTTAAGCAGAAAGACCATGCAGGTTGTTAAACAGAACCTCACCGTCTCAATTCTCATCAAGGGAAGTTTTACTGTCCTCGCCTCTCTGGGGTTTATCAACCTCTGGATCGCAGTCGGGGTGGGTGACATGGGCCTGAGCCTCGCTGTTATCTTAAACGCTATGAGACTGACGAGGGTAAAGGCGTAAAGACCGGGAGTGCGCATTCACAAATTCTTCATAACAACCCTGTATCCTATAAAATGTCAATTTGCCCTGCTCACGTTGACTTCATAATTTATGAAAAGCTATATTAAATGTCGGAGGTTTTTTTGGAAGAGAAAGAAAAGAAAGATATATTCGAGTCGGTCTGGAGTTTTTTAGCGTCCGTAAAACTCGCTATCGGCGTTTTCATCATTATAGCCCTTTCTTCAATAATCGGCACCATTGTTGAACAGCAGGCTGAGCCCGCAAAAAATATTGCACTGCTCGCGAAGTTTTTCGGCGATTCCGCCGCGCCGTCGGTTTACAACGTTTTCGCGAAACTCGGTTTCATGGATATGTACCGCTCGTGGTGGTTTGTAAGCTTCCTGATAATTTTCAGCATTAACCTCATCGTCTGCACAATCGATAAATTTCCAAAGACATGGCGCCTCGTGAAAAACCCTTTGAGGCCGCTGCCGGAAAACGTACTTAAAACCCTTCCCGTAAAAAAGGAAGTAAAATTTAAGACCCACCTCAATATAGCAAAGGACGAGTTCGTAAACATCCTGAATTCATCAAGATACAAATTCCTTGAATCAAAGGAAGAAAATTCCGTACAGCTTTATTCCCAGAAAGGCAAGTATGCCCGCTTTGGGTTTTACATCGTGCATGTGAGCATCATCCTGATTTTAGTTGGCGCCATAATCGGGGCGCGTTTCGGGTTCACCGGATTTCTGAATCTTCCCGAAGGGCAGGTTTCTGACATGGCGTTTTCACAGGACGGCAAGACAATCCCCCTGGAATTTTCAGTCAGGTGCAACTGGTATGATACGAAATATTATGAAGGCACTGATACGCCCATGAAATTCCAGAGCGAACTGACAGTGATTGACAACGGCAGCGAAGTCATGAAAAAGATCATTGAGGTCAACTCCCCGCTCAAGTACAAGGGGATCACCTTTTTCCAGTCAAGCTACGGCATGGTCCCAAACGCGGTGGGCACTTTTGTCCTGGACATTACCCCGAACGGCGGCCAGTCAACCAAAGTGCAGCTCAGACCAGGTGGCTCTTTTGAAGTCCCGGGCACCGGGATCAGAGGCACTGTTGTTAATTTTTCACCAGCGCTTACACAGGACAGAAACACCGGCGCGTTGACCACATATTCAGATAACATGGTTAATCCCGGAGTAGCAATACAGTTCAGCATCCCCGGTATGCAGCCTTTTACCGGCTGGGTCCTGAAAAGATATCCTGAAACAGGCGCGCTGCCCGGAGGCCATTCGGTCAAATTCGCAGACTACCAGGGCGTGGAATACACGGGTCTTCAGGTATCAAAAGACCCCGGCGTGATCTTTATTTATATCGGCTCTATTTTAATGGCGATCGGTTTGTACGTTGCCTTTTTTATTAGCCATAAAAAGATATGGATAAATCTTGCGCACGAATCCCAGGGCGGCAAAGGCCCGGTCAGGGTAACTGTCGGGGGAAATACAAGCAGGAACCGGCTTGCATTTGAAAAGGAAATAGAACATATCTTATCAAAGGCTTCTGAAGCTATAGAAGGAAGGAGTAAAAAATGAGCAGTTCACTTTTTTTCGATATATCCGCAGGCGCATATATAGCCGCGATGATCGTATATGTAATCTACCTTGTAACGAGGAGCAAGACAGTCGGCCTTGCCGCTACTTCCGTTACAATATTCGGGTTTGTCTGTCAGACAATCGCTTTTCTAACCAGGTGGAGCCACTCCTATGATTTCTGGGTGGCGTCAAATCCCACATCGAGTTTAGTGGAATCTCTTTTACGGGCCGCTCCACTGAGAAACCTTTACGAGTCGCTGATATTCTTTGTATGGTCGCTGATATTGATCCATCTTTTGATCGAGTTCAAATATAAAAACCGCTCCTTAGGCGCATTTGTCACGCCGGTTGCGGCCCTCGCGCTGCTGTTTATTGACATATCCGGCACGACAAAAGAGATCCAGCCCCTCATGCCGGCGCTCCAGTCGAACTGGCTGCTCTTTCACGTGCTGCTGGCCTTCCTGGGATACGCGGCTTTCGGCGTGTCCTTCGGCGCTGCCGCGGCGTACATAATCATGATCACGGAAAACAGGAAAGAGAAAACATATATTTTCTGGAGCATAATAATCGGCATCTTCCTGGTCGTCCTGATCGCTATGGGGATGGATTTCCTGGGCCTTTCCGCTGAGGAACGCAAGGAACTGATCCAGAGTCATTTCCTCAAGACCACATTCAGGAGCGATTCAGGCGGCGTAGCGGCAGCAAGTTATGTTATCGGTATCGCGTTTATTTATCTTATCTGGCAGTTTGGACTTGGGCTGAAAAAAGTCCTCGGTTCGTTAGCGGTCACTCCGCAGATGCTTGAGGACATCGAATATAAGAGTATCGCAATAGGTTTTCCGTTATTCACGATCGGCGGTCTGATAATGGGCGCGATATGGGCCAACAGCGCATGGGGCAAGTACTGGAGCTGGGACCCGAAAGAGACCTGGTCGCTGATAACATGGTTTGTTTACGCGCTCTATATCCACGCGCGTTTTGTCGCCGGATGGAGAGGGAAGCGGGTTGCGATCCTCGCGGTAGTCGGCTTCGTAGCGGTCATCTTCACATACCTCGGAGTCAACCTCGTACTGTCAGGGTTGCATTCTTACGGCAGTGGTTAAGAGGTAAAATAGGATAAAGTTACAAAGGCACAGAGTTGCAAAGCTCTGTGCCTTTTTTTATCTCGTGCAGGTTATTTTTTTACGTTCCTATGTGATGCGAATTATGAGAGGGAGAATCACGAGACGCTGTAGCACTATTCCCCCCCTTTATAATTCGCATAGAAGGTCAGCAGATTTTTAAATCTACATTGATGATGTTCAATTATATCTTGTTATTAGCGCCGTACAAGTATAGAATAATCATATATTACTTTTCATTTAATCACGGATTAGCCTCTGTAATTTTATACCCATGATACACGGTAAATTATTTCGAAAGACCTTCACAGTAATATTTTGCATGATTTTAGTCTTGACCTGCGGTGTAACAAAAGGCATAGGTGCTGATATATGTTCTTCAGTGAATGACATCACCTCTAAAATATATTTCTGTTTTATCATTCACAATGAAGAAGATGACGTTAACGGGGTCCCAAACAGCAATCCCCTTATTCCCGATTACAATGGCAATCCAGCGGTATTTAACCATTTCGCTGATGCTATGATGGATTACGCACTAATGCTCAACAGCTACGGAGCGACATTGAGCTTTCAGCCTGACTGGACCTTTATCGAAGGTGTTCAAAAATACCGTCCCGGCTTTTTCACAGATCTCCTTCAACTCGGAAACGTTGAGATCGTGCCTCATGCGCATGAGACATACGTCCCTTATGATGAAGTTTATACCATGCTGGAGATGAACTATGCTCAACCGCTAAAGATTCTCGGCGGGATGACACATGATAAATATAAAGCAAGTCAGGTGTGGTTTGATGCGAATCCGGGATTTGCTTTCTGGGGGGCTCCCCTGCAAACTTCTAATCATATAAATGATAAGGCCCCTCCGCCGATGGTATACAGGATAGCAGAGCCCAAAGACATATACGACTACTATGATCTTTACAGGCATGTTGCATCCTCCTCCATAATAGCCACTCCCGGGGTGCCATCCGATGTCACTAAAATGTTTCAGATAAAGCCTGTCGGAAATTATATCACGCCTTCATATGAACTGTATGCAACGAGGTATTTTCTTGCTGAGCCTGATGATACAAGTGTTCCAAGAATATGGCGGAAGAGGCTTGATGGTACACAAACACCTGGCGCAGGCAACAGGACTGCATCTGAGATAATTAATTCTGTAGCCTACAAAATCCAGAATGAATTGCAACCTCTCATCCTTCAGGGGAAGCTTGAGTTTAAAACAGTTGGAGAAATTATCAACCTCTTTAAGCAATACGAACAGTGCCTGGATATTAGAGACAACCAGGACTTGTGTGATTTCGTCCCCCTCATGCCCCATTATGAGCCGGTGCGGGTTGCGTCTGCCTACAGCTCTTCTCTTCAGGCTGCTTATGACTCAGCGATGGATGGGAGCACCATACAGAGTCGTGCGGTGGTGCTTACCGAGAATCTTAACATTAACCGGGATGTTTCAGTTTTTATAGACGGAGGGTACAGTTGTGATTATTCAGCCGGCAGCAGCATGACACGCTTAATTGGCGATATAGTTGTAAGCAGCGGAAACGTAGAGATTGGAAATGTTATTCTTGAAAAGTAAACGCCAGCCCTCTTTCCCCCGGCCTGTTTTGATACTTGCTTGACAAAGTGATGCGGTTTCAAAAGTTCCTTTGTAGGGGTATCTACCCCGGAGTCAACCTCGTACTGTCAGGCTTCATTCTTACGGCAGCAGTTAAGAGGTAAAAAAGGATAAAAATACAAAGGCGCAGAGCCGCAAGGCCCTGTGCCTTTTTTAATTAGTCATGAATCTTTTCAGATCTTCTTTGGCAGGTTTACTACAGGACAGAAAGGCAAGGGAAAAACGGGATGCAAGAATTAAAGATTTAAAGCTCTGATTCCCAAACGCTGAATTCTGTCTTGCCGGCAGGATGACGCTCATATCCTTTTTTATGTTTTTTTTCAAGCGCGTTGATATTCACCTGCTTGATAGCATCCTTCAATGCCTTACGGGTAAAAGCAGAACGCGTTGTTTTTAGTTTTTTAGCAATTATATCAACGGCTGTTATCAGGTCATCATCTAAGGTCATTTGAATTGTCCTATAAGGTCCTCCCAATAATGTGGCTCTTTATAGCTAAAAAAACCCACATCATTTCCTGAGTCAATTGGTTCCCCTTACTCTGTGGTACACACCCCTTAATCCCTCGCTATCTCCCGAAGGGGAGAGGGGAATAAAGAAGTTGCGGGTTCGGGGGCGCTTATTTATAATAGACGATGCTGCGGGTGCTCTATATTAAAAACTTCTCCATTATCGATGACGCAAACATAGAGTTCGCTGAAGGGTTTAATGTCCTCACGGGGGAAACAGGCGCGGGGAAATCCATAATCATTGACGCGCTTTGTCTGGCGCTTGGTGAAAGGGCGACTGCCGAGGCCATCCGCAGCGGTGAGAAGGAGGCGGTTGTTGCCGCGTTCTTTGATATCTCTCCGCGATTGCTGAACCCTGCCACGCATCAGTTCCTGACAGACTACGGGATCAACATTGATGAGGGTCTTATCCTCAAGAGGATCGTCTCCGCGCAGGGCAAAAGCCGCGCGTTCGTCAACGGCTCAATGGTGAACGTGCAGACACTTTCCGATATCAGTAAGAGCATCATCGATGTCCACGGACAGTACGAGCACCAGTCTCTGCTTTCGTCAGACAATCAGCTTGACCTGCTTGACGCATTCGGCGGGCTGCTTTATGAACGGCAAGAGGTAAAGAACGTTTATGAATCAGTGAGCGCCTTGAGACGGCAGATCGAGGAACTCATTCAGCAGGAAAAAGAGAGGGCCCAAAGGCTGGACCTTCTCAAGTATCAAATAAATGAAATTGAAACGGCACAATTAAATCCGGGCGAGGAAGAGGAGCTTTCCGGCGAGGTGAAATTCCTGGGCAGCGCGGGCAGGCTTGCAGGACTTGCAAATGAGGCGTACGATTCCCTTTACTCATCTGATTCCGCCTGCATCGCGGAGCTCTCCCGCATACTGAATTCTCTCCGGGACATTGCGGCCATCGACCCCCGCGCGGATGACGCGGTCAAGTCTGTCAAAGACGCGCTCCCCCTGCTTGAGGAGGCGGGATATTTTCTCAGGGACTATAAAGAGAAACTGGACAATGACCCTCAACGGCTTGAGCAAATACAGGAAAGGCTTGAGCTGATAAAGGGCTTGAAGAGAAAATACGGCGGCAGCATTCAGGAGATTCTCGATTACAAAGATAAAGCCGTTATCGAGCTTGAAGCGCTCCAGCATTCCGAGGAAAGACTGGAGACGCTGAAAAAAGAGCTTGAAGAGCTGAAGAAAAGTTTGACTGAAAAGGCGGGGACGCTTTCAAAAAAGAGAAAGACATCGGCAAAGAAAATAGAAGCGGAGGTTGTGTCCCATCTCTCTGAGCTGTCAATGCCCGACACCAGGTTTTCAATTCACATCACGCAGGAAAAAGGCGACGATACCACAGACGGGTTAAAGGCCACGCAAAAGGGAATTGACGGTATTGAGTTTCTAATATCCCCAAATGTCGGTGAAGACCTCAAACCCTTAGCTAAGATCGCATCCGGCGGAGAGCTTTCAAGGATAATGTTAGCGTTAAAAAGCATCATGGCAAAGGGTGATAACATCCCGGTCCTCATATTTGATGAAATTGACGCGGGTGTAGGCGGCAAGACAGCGGAGAACGTCGGCAGAAAATTGAAGAACCTTTCAGCAAGCCACCAGGTTATTTGCATAACACACCTTCCACAGATCGCGTCATACGCGGACAGGCACCTGAAGATTGAAAAGAAGGTCAAGAAGGACAGGACGGTTGTTGAAATAGCCGCTGTTGAGAAAGATGAAAGGACCGCGGAGGTTGCGCGGATGCTGGGAGGGGAGATCTCAGAGGTGTCATTAAAACACGCGAAGGAAATGCTGAAGAAGGGCAAAGGGTATAAATGAGTAGATTGTATAAATATTCAGGATTGCTTCAAGTAAAAAGGGAAACCTCTTTCAGGATTTCTATAATCGACAGATTATTTGAAATGTTATCCTCAAACAATCTAAGCGGTTTTTATAATTCTGTGCTTAATGCTCTTTACTATCTTCTTCTTAAGAGGTGTCGTATAGAAATTCTGAAACAGGCCCCCCTTTTTGCAGCAAGACCTGTAAAATTAAGTTCGCTATGAATCCAGTGAAGCCCTCTAATGAGAAGGAGAAGAAGCGCGAGCTCTTCCGCTATCTCGGCGTGGCGAGCACGGTCGGGATAAACCTTGTAATTAGCACATTCATCGGTTTTGCGCTCGGCTACTATCTGTTAGACAGATATTTCGGAACGTTCCCGTGGCTTACACTTGTATTTACGCTTCTCGGGATTGTTGCGGGGTTTAAATTTTTATTCAGGATAGCGTCAAGGATCAGCAAGGACAATAATGGAGATTCTGAAAAGGGTAATTAAGAAGAGCATTTTCATCATCCTGCCTCTGGCGGCAATCTCATTCTTTATTGAATCACGGAGACTGCCGCTGGGGATTTTGATGGGGTGGTTGTTCGGGATATTCAATTTGCGCGCGCTGACGAGGAACGTTGAAGGCCTGCTCGGGCCGGACAAGGCCACAGCAAGGATAGTCGTTTTAAATATGGCGAGATTATTGATGCTTTTTACCGCGATCTTTTTTCTTGTGTATTACAGGGTTGTAAATGTCATCGGTTTGCTGATAGGATTTACAGTCGTGTTTGCTTTAATTCTTATTGAAGGATGGAAAGTTGGGAAAGGGGAATAGAGTCTGTTGGTTGTCATTCCGGGCTTGACCCGGAATCCAGTTTTTTCCTCTATATTCCCGCTTTCGAGGGAATGGCTAACTTAAGTAAATCCGAAATCATGGAGGAATAAATGCGGAGGTATCGTTCATCAAAGGCAATGAAACAAAGGCTCGTAGAGCTGGTCCTTGAGCGCTCATTTAAGTTCACCGAAGAGCCGACCTTCAAGCTCGCATCGGGCAAGATGAGCAATTTCTATTTCAACTGCAAACCGGCAACGCTTAACCCCGAGGGCATGTTCCTCATCGGCAACCTTTTTTACGGACTGATTAAAAGTAAAAAGAAATGGAATGTTAAAGCCGTTGGCGGGCTTACACTTGGCGCAGACCCGGTTGCCGACGCAATAGCCTATACATCGTATTTAAAAGGCGGGCCTTTGGAGGCCTTTGTTGTAAGAAAGACGCCGAAGAAGCACGGGACCATGCTGTGGATAGAGGGCAATGTGCGGGAAGGCGATAAGGTCTTGATTGTCGAGGATGTTATCACGACCGGCGGTTCTTCAAAAGAGGCCATCCTGAGGGCGAGAGAATGCGGGCTTAAAGTGATGGGCGTTATCGTGCTCATTGACAGGCAGGAGGGCGGAAGGGAAGAGATAGAGGCAATGGGCCTGCCGATCGAGGTTTTGTTGACGAAGGAAGAGATTTTTGAGGCCTATAAGAAGACAGGGAAGGGCGCAAAGGAACAAAGTCACAAAGGGACAAAGGTGAAAAAGACTTAGCGCCTGTGTGCCTTTGCCACTTTGTCCCTTCAAAAATAAGCATCGATGATGTTTTGATTAAATTTTTTTATTTGACGGCCAAAAGAAAGTTGTTTTAATATGGTTAACCATTTTTTCTATTCTACCCCTGAATTGAGAAAAAATACTAAGACCGAAGGGACTCTTAGATTAAAAACACTGTACAAATTTCTCTTGTAACTATACAAGGGCAAAATCAAGAAGGAGGTATACATGAGCGGTAAGTACAAAACACCAATGTTGGACGAGCTGGAAAAAGGACCGTGGCCGAGTTTCGTAACAGAAATAAAAAAGGCTGCGAAGAAAAGCCCGATGGCGGAAGACGAATTGGGCCAGCTTGAAAAGTCATACAGGACAAAACGCGGCTACTGGAAACACGGCGGTATCGTCGGCGTTCTCGGTTACGGGGGCGGAGTTATCGGAAGATATTCCTCCCTTCCTGAAGAATTTCCCGGCATCGCGCATTTCCACACTGTAAGAATTAACCAGACCAGCGGTTTCTTCTACACAGCAGAGTCATTAAGAATGATATGTGACATCTGGGACAAGTACGGAAGCGGACTTACCAATGTGCACGGCTCCACAGGCGACCTGGTCCTTCTGGGAACAACCACAGAAAACCTTGAAGCCATCTTTGCAGA
Source organism: Nitrospirota bacterium (assembly GCA_016214845.1). Taxonomy (NCBI): domain Bacteria; kingdom Pseudomonadati; phylum Nitrospirota; species Nitrospirota bacterium. Next base: position 50,340 of record JACRMS010000038.1, read on the forward strand.
GTATTCATCACGCGGATGGGACCTCGGCGGTTCAGGTTCGGCAATGAGGACACCGAGCTGCTGCGTAGGACCAGGCCGTTGCGAGTGGTCCAATATCGACACGCTCGATATTACATATGAACTTACACAGGAATTCCAGGATGAACTTCACAGGCCTGCTTTCCCGTACAAATTCAAGATCAAGACAGCCGGATGCGCCGTTGACTGTGTTGCGGCTATTGCCCGCGCAGACTTGTCCATCATCGGAACATGGAAAGGCAATATCCAGATCGATCAGGCTGAAGTGAAGAAATATGCAAGCTCGGGCATGAACATCCAGAAAGAGATTGTGGAAATGTGCCCGACAGAATGCATGAGCTTTAACGGCAGCGAGTTGAAAATAAATGACGTTGAATGCAACAGGTGCATGCATTGCATAGCTAAAATGACAAAGGCCCTCAGGCCCGGCAAAGAAAAAGGCGCGACCCTTTTGATGGGCAGCAAGGCCCCTATCGTTGTCGGCTCCCTGCTTTCATGGGTCATCGTTCCCTTTATTAAATTAGAGGCGCCCTACACAGAATTGAAGACACTCATCCGCAGCATGATCGAATGGTGGGATGATAACGCAAAGCCGAGAGAAAGAATAGGCGAGCTGCTTGAATCAAAAGGCATGAGGCCTTTCCTTGAGCACATCGGCGTACCACCTCAGCCTCAGCAGGTGAAAGAGCCGAGGAAAGATCCGTTCTTCTTCTGGTCTGAAAGCGATTTCAAAAGATAGATAAGTGATTATTAATAAATAAAAGGAGGAATAACAATGGCATTACCCAAAAGACAAACAGACATTGGACCACCAAAATATGATCAGTTCATTCCGCCCGTAATAAAGAAGAATTACGGCAAATGGAAATATCATGAAGTATTAAGCGGCGGCACAATGGTCCATGTAGGTGAAAGCGGTGACAAGCTCTTTACCGTAAGATGCGGTTCACCGAGAATCTTAAGCACTGAAACCATCCGTGAAATCTGTGATCTCGCGGAAAAATACTGTGACGGGTATCTCCGTTTTACAACAAGAAACAACGTGGAGTTCCTCGTATCAGACCAGAGCAAGCTGGATCCGCTCGTGGCCGACCTGAAGGCAAGAAAATATGCAATCGGCGGAATCGGGCCGAGGATCAGCAATATCGTCCATACTCAGGGATGGGTACACTGCCACAGCGCATGTACTGATGCATCCGGATTAGTTAAAGCGATCATGGATGATCTCTTTGAATACTTCACCACAAAAGAGCTGCCGAACAAGGTCAGACTCGCAGTTGCATGCTGCGTTAACATGTGCGGCGCGGTCCATTGCTCTGACATAGCGGTTGTTGCCGTGCACAGGAAAGTGCCGACGATCAATCATGAGATGGTGAATAAGGTATGTGAAATTCCGACAACCATTGCATCATGCCCGACATCGGCGATCAGACCGAATCCGAAAGACAAATCGGTCATAATCAATGAAGACAAATGCATGTACTGTGGAAACTGTTTCACGGTATGTCCTCCGATTGACATCCACAAGCCGGAAGAAGACGGTGTTGCAATAGTGATAGGCGGAAAGATAGGGAACCTCAGGACCCCGCCTAAGTTCTCGAAGCTTGCTATCCCGTTCTTTTACAACGAACCTCCAAGGTGGCCCAAGGTTGTTGCTGCTATCAGGAGCATCCTTGAGACATATGAACAACATGCCAGAAAGCATGAGAGGGTCGGTGAATGGATAGAGAGAATCGGATGGGAAGGGTTCTTCAACCTTACAGGCATTCAGTTCACCTTCCAGCACATTGACGATTTCACATTCGCAAGAGACACATTCAGGACCACTGCAGCATTTAAGTATTCAAAGTAAAAATCGTATGTAGGGGCGGGTTTCAAACCCGCCCCTACAAAAAAAAATAGAAAGAGGTGAGGATATGGAAACAGCAGAATTACAGGATAAAATCTTCGCTTTCATGGAAAAGATGAAGGGCAAAAAGAAACTGAAAGAAAAAGATGTTATCAAGGCGCTTGCGGAAGAGACCGCAGAGGCCCCTGATAATGTAAAAAAAGCCCTTCGCGGAATGATTGATATCGGCAGACTCATGTATTCTTACGGCGGCGGAGCCAGTTCAGTGGAGATCCCGAGCGAAGAATACTTGAGGGAAAAAGGCCTCATTAAGTAGATCATTGAGACAATAAGTCATTAAGTTATTAACGATCCAGTAAAAGAAATATAATAACTTAGTTGATAACGGATGCAGCAAATCTATACTTACACTTAATAACTCAATGACTGAATCAGTTAGTTACTCAATACCAAGGATAGTTGTTTCCGGTCTTCGGGGGGGGAGCGGAAAGACTATCCTTTCTTTATGCCTTGTCGCATTACTAAGGAAAAAAGGTTTAACAGTTACTCCCTTCAAAAAAGGCCCCGATTATATTGACGCGGGCTGGCTGGCAAAGGCTGCTGGCGTATCATGCTACAACTTAGACCTGTTCATGATGTCTCCTGAACAAGCGCTACAGTCGTTTATAGAGCATACGTCCCAGATATGCGCGAGAAAAAAATTTACAAATGATAATAAAAGCACTGAGGCGTCATTCCCGCGAAAGCGGGAATCCAGAGAATTAAAAGACTGGATTCCGGGTCAGGCCCGGAATGACGGCATGAAGAATACAACTATATCCTCAACGCACATCGCTGTCATCGAGGGCAACCGGGGACTATATGATGGGGTTGACCATGAAGGCACTTACAGCACGGCAGAGCTTGCCAAGCTGTTAAACGCACCGGTGATACTAATTGTTGATTGCACCAAAGCCACCAACACAGTTGCCGCTATGGTTTTAGGCTGTCAGAAGATGGATGAAAAAGTCCCCATCGGCGGCGTTGTCCTGAACAGGGTAGCAACCGCCAGACAGGAGTCGGTGATCAGGAAGGCAATAAATGAGAGGTGCGGCCTGCCTGTTGTCGGCGTAATACCAAGACTGAAGAATGACCCGTTTCCCGAAAGACACATGGGGCTCACTCCATTTCAGGAGACCAAAGGCGTTGAAGAATCACTCGCCCTTGTCGCTGAGATCGGGGAGAAGTATATTGACATTGACAGTGTGTTGAAGATTGCTAACGAGGTTGCACCGCTGGGGATTTTTACTAACCCCCAACCCCCAACCCCCAACCCCGCTTCTGTTAAGATCGGCATTATCCGCGACTCCGCGTTTCAATTTTACTATCAGGAGAATTTTGAGGAGCTTGAAAAAAGAGGCGCGAGCCTGATAGAGGTGAGTCCTCTGAGAGAAACCAAACTCCCTGATATCGATGCCCTGTATATCGGCGGCGGGTTCCCTGAGACACACGCGATCGCCCTGGCTGAAAATGTGGGCTTCAGGAACGCGCTTTACAGCGCAATCCAGAACGGGCTTCCGGTATATGCCGAGTGCGGCGGTCTAATGTATCTTGGCAAGGGCCTTATTTTAGATAACAAGACGTACCCCATGGTGGGCGCTCTGCCGGTAGTGTTTGATTTAGAGAGAAGACCGCATGCGCACGGTTATACAATTGTTGAGGTTGAAAAAACAAACCCGTTCTATCAGGTTGGAACAGTTCTCAAAGGGCATGAATTTCACTATTCGCGGGTGATCGAAATAGAGAAAGATAAAATACACTTTGCTTTCAGAATGAAGCGTGGCAAAGGAGTTGTTGATAATGAAGACGGGTTGTGCTATAAAAATGTATTCGCAACGTACACTCATCTTCACGCCATCGGCGCGCCTGAGTGGGCTGATGGGCTGATCAAATGCGCGGTTAAATTTTGCGCAGATAGAAAATAAACCTCACATTCCTGAAAAATTTCCTTGACCAACCGAAAGAGATTATGTTTTAATTATCCAACCAACCTGTTTTGAATTGTTTGCATTCGGTAAAAAAGTGGGCTCAAAAGAGATGTTCTTTATTTAAAAGCTTTATCTTTTGACGAGAGTAAAGCAGAAGCTTTTTATCAAAAGTCGGTTATTTATATGCACGAGAAGGGGAAATCAAAAAGGGCTTTCTTAGCATTATATATACTGAGCATTTTATTATTTGCTTCCACTAATTTATTTGCAGCAACTAAGATACCCACAATTAAACATTCAGTAAAACCTCTTGATTTTTCCCGCATACCCACAACAGAAGAATTGATGGCTGCCGGTCAGCTTGGCGGACAACTCTATCCGACTGATGATATTCAGCTTGATGAGAGTAGTCTCCTTCAAAGCACAATGGCTGCAAACGGCAATGCCGTTGCAGTAAAAGAGAAACTCGCTCGTAATAAAACTATCAATCTTTCCTTTGGCCAGGCAATTCAGGAATGGAACAAACATAATTATAAAGAAGCAGCGAAGATGTTCAAAAAACATGTTCAGGATTATCCTGACAGTCCATGGGCGTCTGAGGCGGTTTTGCATACAGGATGTGACGCGACTTATAACGGCAGATACACTGAGGCAGAAGAGAGTTTCAACTGGTTACTTAATCAAAACAAAGGCAAAGACCATGAAGGCGCAAAGATCTTGATGAACAAGGCCAAGACGCGTCTCGGGATTTTGAAGGTCTATCAAAATAATTTTACGGAAGCAAAGCGATTATTCAGTGAATTGAAAAAAGAGAGCTTGGACTGGCGTGACCGTACCTATGCATCTCACTGGATTCAGAGATTAAGCAGGTATTCATCAAACCAGCTTGCAATGTTGAACTGCGGGACACAGGCTCTTGCCTATATGCTGGAAAAAGACGGCAGGAAGGCAGAGGCACGCAAGGTAATCGAGATGCTTCCCGAAAGTCTTCAAGGTCACAGCATAAAAAACCTATCGAATATTGCTTAAAAGTACGGATATGATCTTGCAGCCATCAGGGTTTCTCCATTAGAACTCAACAGTCTTCCTTTGCCCGCAATCATTCATGTTAATAGAAAAAATGAAGGCGACAGCGGACATTACTGGATATTGGAAAAAGTCGTCGGAGATAATTTAAGACTCTTTGATCCGCAGTCAGGCATGAGATTTGGTCAGAGCGTTGAAGAATTCACAAGTGAATGGAGCGGAAATGCGCTCGTATTCTCGAATAAGATAATTCTTCCTGGTATCCGACTGACTGGAAAAGAGATGGAGCAGATTTACGGCGGCTGCTGTGGGGTGCCAAGATCGGAAGACGATATGGGAGATCCACAGGAAGATGCAGGAGGCCCGCAGAATGACGAATGTTCCAACGGCGCTCCTGTCTGGAATGTAAATATGATAAATATGAACCTGTTCATGACAGATACGCCGATGTGGTATACACCTAAAATAGGCCCTCCCGTAAAAATCCAGTTGAGCTATAATTCTCAGTCTTCTATTGCCCAATATGAACCATTCGGCAACAAGTGGCAGTTCAATTATGCAAGCTATCTCGTAGTCGATACCGGTGGGAATGTCACAATCTTTATGCCTGACGGCAGGCGTGATGTGTATGCGATAGACTATCAGGGCGGCTATACAAAGCCATATGGCGTTTTCAATACTCTTACAAAAATAGCTGAGAACCACTTTGAGCTTGCCTTCTCTGACGGCGCGGTTTATGTCTATAATATCCCTCAGGGCACAAGCTCACTCCAGCCGTTTCTGGTCGAGATCAAAGACGCATACAATCAGAAGCTGACTTTCGGATATAACAACAATGTTCAGTTGACGACAATTACAGATGCATCCGGCAAGATTACAGTGCTGACTTATAATGGCAATGGCTTGGTCGAGCGTGCGGATGACCCGTTCGGGCGTTCTGCAACTTTTGAATATGACACCAATAGCAATCTTACCAAAATAACGGATATGGGCGGTTACTGGTCGAGCTTCACTTATGATGTAAATGTATACCTTACGAGCATTGAAAACACCAGAGGCAGATGGGATTTTTATATAGAACCGGCAGACGGGATTCCTGCCAATGCTGATAATTATCCGCCCCCGGGAGATTTGATGTGGGAGAATTACAGAATTACAGTCACAAACCCTTTGGGCGGCAAAGAAGAATATTTCTATTACGGAGGGAGCGGTTACGGGTGGTATGTAAGTCCAAGAGATTATATAACGTGGGAAAGCCAGTCAATGAATAATTTCAAAGTTAATACCCCGAAGATCACATATTTTTATACAGAGACATCGCCGAGAGAAGAAATTTACAAAATTCTCTATCCGGAAGGCGGATATGTTGAATATGGTTATAACGATCCATACGGCAACCGGACAAGCATAAAAGATCCCCGTCGGCATGCAGTCAACTATGTCTACAACAGTAAAGGCCGCATCACAGCCTTTACTGATGCGAAAGACAATATCACAACATTTAACTATTACCCAAACAATATAGACGTTCAGGAAATTAAATATAATTTAAGCAGTACGCCTGAAGACGACAATATTCTTCTTAAGACCTTCACGTATAATGGCAGCACTCATGATATTGCAACTATTACGGATAGGCTTGGCAATGTAACTGAGTTTAACTACAACTCATATGGACAATTGACTGCGATTACCCAGGCAACGGGAACATCGGTCGAGACAGCAATGGAAATGACCTATGACCCGGTGAAGCATGAGCTTATGGAAATAAAAAGGAATGGGAATACAGTTTCATCTTTCACCCATGACAACGCAGACAGGGTAAGGACACGAACCGATGATGCCGGGCTTACACTCATTTATGATTACAACAACCTCAACAATGTCACGAAGATTACATACCCTGACGACAAATTCACAAGCTATACCTATTCAGGCTGCTGCCCGCATTTAATAGACACTATAACGGACCGCTCCGGTAGAGTTACTACCTATAAATACGACTCCCTTAAACGCCTTACCGAGGTCGTTAATCCTGATGGCGGAATAATGAAATATGATTATGATGCCAACGGGAATCTGATCAAATTCAATGATACAAACAACAGTGTTAATACCTTTGAATATGATAATGATAACCGCATGACCAGGAAAACCTATGCCGATGGAAAGGTTGCAAAATATACTTATGACTCGGCGGGACTGCTGACGAAATTCACAAATTCGAGGAACATAGCGAAGAGCTATACATATGACGCAAACCACAACCCTCTTTCGATTAACTACTCTGATACAACGCCTGACGTTACATTTACATATGATGATTACGACCGTGTAGAGACAATGACCGACGGAATTGGTTTGCATGATTACGGATATGATGACAATAACAGACTTATCAGTGTAGACGGCCCGTTGGCGGATGACACCATCACGTATGGATACGATGAACTTGATCAGTTGAAGATATTGATACCGCAGTTGGGGCAGGCGATAAATTACGGTTATGATTCTCTCGGTAGACTCACAACCATTCAAACAGGATCAAGCACTTTCACCTATGGCTACGCAGGCGTCAATCCGCTTATTCAGACACTGACAAGGCCGAACGGCAGCATCACGGAATATCTATACAATGATCCGTTAAAGAGGCTGACAGAGATCACCAATAAAAAATCTACACAGGAGATAATCAACAAGCATGTTTTTACCTACAACAATCTTGATTTGATTGGTGCAGAGACAATAACTACCGGAACGGCTCTTGATTCGTTTACCGCAGGGCAGAAAACTTATAGCTACAACAAGCTCAATCAGCTTTTAAGCTCTACAAATCCTGCACAGGCGTTTACTTATGACGAAGACGGAAACATGACGCAGGGGTATACGCCTGATGGATATCAGTTTACCGCAGCGTATGATGCAGATAATCGTTTAAAGAACATTCAATATACTGATAACGGAAACGTTATTCACAGGACGGAATATTTTTATGCTGGAGATAGCATACTGGCTCAGGTAAAGAAGTTTGAAAATGGAATTCTTGTCAGTGATACACGGTTTGTAAAAGCGGATTTTCTGCCAGTTCAAGAGAGAGATGCAAGCAATGCAATTACAAGAGAATATACTTGGGGGCTGAATCTTGGCGGCGGTATCGGGGGGCTACTTAATCTCAAGCAGGGAGGAGCGAACTACAACTATCTTTATGATGGGAAAGGGAATGTTTCAGCACTGATAGACGGTAGTCAGAATATTGTTGCTTCATATCGCTATGATGTGTTCGGTAGGCCACTTAAGAAGACAGGGATACTGAATCAGCCTTATCGCTTCTCTACAAAATACTATGATGAACAAACGGGGCTACCATACTATGGTTATAGATTTTATAATCCTACAATTGGAAAATGGATGACAAGAGATCCTCTGGGAGAAGTTGGGGGGATAAACCTATCCCAATTTGTGGGAAATAATCCGGTCAACTTTATTGATCCACGAGGATTATTTTATTTTGGAAAACGTCCATTGAGTGGGTTGCCGTGGATTACGGGCGCATCAAGTAATCCTATTGATGATTATTTTAATACTGAACTTTCTCATGAACATGGGTTTTTCGAAGACGGTACAGGAGAGAATATTGGTTTTGGCCTTAAGGGGAGATTTTCAGAGGATCCAGCAGGAAAGGGATATAGATATGAAAACAAGCATTATGATGACGATCTTATGAGAAAAGCGTTGAAAAATATTAAAGACAGAGAATATTCCAATTTGCCTTGGAAAAAGAATAATTGTCAGGATTGGGCTGACAGCCTACGTCAAGAATATGAGAGTTTAAAAAGAGAAAGATAGATTTCTATCAGGAGAAAAGACAAGGAAAAGAAATATGATTATCATAAGCATTTTAGTTTTAATTCTTATCGCAGGATTATTTTTTGCATTGAGGGAAAAGAATATGATTATCATAAGCATTTTAGTTTTAATTCTTATGTCGGGATTGTTATTTAAATTGATTAAGGGCTTTATTCCGTTCCCTATCGGCCTAAGACACCTTATAAATATAACAATTGCCCCGAAAGATTTATATCAACCTGTAGCACTTGATGATTTTTCGTTTTACGAGCAAGGTTTTACCAAGTCATATTCTGTTAAACCTGCGTATCTCGATACATACGAGATAGGATTTTTAATTGAGAAGAACGGGATAGAGTCAACATATAAATTTAAAGGAAAAATAAAAGTTGAATTTTTCTGGAGGGACAAGTTTCTATTTGACAGCATAATAACCTCAATGGAGCAAGCAAGGTACGTTCAAAATGATATGACCCATTATAAAGAAATTGTCCTGTTTAACTTTGATGTTCCGTTGCAAGGGAAATATAAAAATGATCTTGCTGTGAAACTAACAGTTTTAGAGCCGGACATGGAATTGAAACGACTTAGTGACTCCATTAAGCTTTATATCGCGGTAAGCGCAACTCCGTGATAAGACAAAAAAGGAATCCTAATGCAATGCTTCTGAAATGCTAAATTGGATCGGGGCAATTTGTTGGATAATATCAGCTATCTGCATTGCATTTGTGGGAGCAAAATATCAGATCCGACATGGTTTTTTCCGTTCCGCGATAATTGAACTAAACAAACAGGATAAACGTTTAGTAAAAATTGCACTGTTTTTCTTTTTAGGGGGTATATTTTTCTTTATCTTTGGCTCAATAGTTTGAAATGACAAAATTTAAGAATAGCACATTGGTAAGTGATACTCGATTTGTAGGCGCGGGATTTCTGCCTGTTCAAGAGAGAGATGTAAGCAATGCAATTACACGTGAATATACGTGGGGATTGAATTTAGGAGGAGGTATTGGAGGATTATTAAGCCTCAAGCAAAGCGGACAGAATTATTTCTACCTTTACGACGGAAAAGGAAATGTGAGCGCTTTGGTAGATAGTACACAAAACTTGGTTGCCAGTTACAGATATGATGTGTTTGGAAGATTGTTGAAAAGGACCGGAACGCTTGACCAACCATTTAGATTTTCTACTAAGCAATATGATGAACAAACCGGCCTTTTATATTACGGTTATCGTTTCAACAATCCAGCTATCGGCAAATGGATGACAAGAGATCCGTTGAGTGAGCAGAGCGATATAAACTTATATCGGATGGTGGGGAACTCGGCAGTGAACTGGATTGATCCATGGGGGTTGAAAATAACGCAAATGTGGAGACCCTTAGCAGGAGGTGCATGGCCAGTAGGCTACCACACTGCTATTAATGTGAACGGACAAATATATGGTTTTGGTAAAGAAGGTGTCCGGAGAGAAAACCAAAGTGATTATGGTTGGGGCAGTCATGAAGTAGTGATTTATGAAGGCGATGAATACGACCAAGCTATGCTCGGCTACCTTAGAAATGCCGCTGCAGGTAATGAACCTCGCTTTACAGATGAAAACTATAGTGTGTTAGGAAATAATTGTATATCTTTTGTTGATTGTACAATTAGAGAGGTCCTAAATCCTGAGGAGAAGCAATGTCAATAAATAAATGTAGTTTTACTCTATATCTTGCTATTTTTATGATAATAGCTTTTTTTTCTGTTAGCGACGATATTGTGCAGGCATCATCAATACCAAATTTAGTTGTATTCAGGTGTAATGGTGAAGTAAAAATATATGCAGGTCAGCAATATGAGAAACTTACCGACAAAATGTGGCTTGGAGATATTCAGAGAGGATATCTTTTTAAGGAAGATTTCTTCTACATAGATAACGATAGAATTAAATCTACCAATTTGCTATTACGAAATACACATACCATCTCCGACTTAAAAGAAAATCTTGGAAGAGATCAACTGCCGTGGCAGATTGGATACGTTGATGACGGAGTTATTTATTTTAGCGCCTACAAATATGACAAAAACCGCCCTATAAACAAACAACAATCTCTCGCTTTTATTTATAGACTTAATAGGAAAACAAAAGGGATAGAGAAATTAAATATAGCTGAATGTAGTAGCCCTTATTTTTCCGTCCATCAAGATAACATTTATTTTACAGCAACAAGTGGAGAGATTCATAAGTATGCAGACGGAAACATAACATCTCTATACATTAAAGGGGATTTCCCTTCTGTATCTCCTGATGGCACTAAAATAGCGTTTGTGTCGTTCGGGTTAATTAATGAAAGAATTATTCTTTATAACATACAAAATAAGAATCGTATCTCGTTAATCAGTTTTTTTGGCCCGAAATCAGTTGATCCAATAATCAGGTGGTCTAATAATAGCGAATTTATTGCTGTGAAACAAAAGAGCGATATAGCAAGTAAGCCTCTTTATCTTGTTAGCACAATAAATGAAAAAGTGATTCAAAAGGTAACAAATAATTATGCGTGTAATTGGTTCTTGATTGACGAAAACAAAATATCAAAGGAGCCTACCCAAAAAACGGATAAATGAGAAACAGATATAGAACATTAGGTGGAATATGTGGGATCGGTCTTTGTGGGTTTGTCGGAAATAATCCCGTGAACTTCAGAGACCCGCTTGGTTTATGGTACGTCGATGTAAATGTTTCACTCGGATACTGGGGTGGCGGAACAGGCGGGGTTTTAATTGGTTCAGAAGGTATTTATCCGTACGCTGGTGGTGGAGTCGTTTCACCTCCTGGGGTGTTTCTGTGACATGGTCCCCTTCTGATCTGATGTAAGATGGAATGTAGGTTTACAAGGTGGATATTGGGGTGGGGGGGCAAGTAGGGTACAGTTTTGGTGAAGAAGGAGGCGCATTCTGGGAGATTGGTTTTGTGACTCCAGGATTCTCTGGTACAGGGTATTATGTCTGGGAACCGTGGGAATGGCCATGGACAGATAAAGAGAAATGCAAATAATAGGGCATGAAATAGATCATGATTAACACTATTGGAGTTACCATAATTGTAATGGCGGGGGTGCTATTTGTAATCTTTCATAAAGCGTTTGGCCGTAGAACCGCAGAATTCTATTACAAACTTTCACATGTACATTTTAGCGAAAAAGGTTATCAAATTGGATTTCTATTAATAGGTTTAGTATTTATTGTTTTTGGTTTATTGTCGTTACTTCAGGTAATTAAATTCAAATGATGGAATACGGCGCCTATTGAGAGTTAAAAGCCAGAGGAACACTTCCCATAATGAATATGTATTCCACAAGAGGGTGGGTTTATATTGAATGAGAATGAATTTAATTAAAAATGTCTTGGCTCTCATCATATTTGTCTTCCTATTGTCTAACGGTTCTATCCTTGCTGTCACAGAAACGATTCAGTACGATTACGATAATGCTGACCAGATTACGAAAGTTACATATGAAGACGGCACGGTTGAGGAGTATGTCTATGACAATATGGGCAACCGTTTGCAGAAAACGATAACTCTTGCGAGACTGTCTCACTAACTGTGTAAGTTCAATTTTCACTGTATCCTATCCTCAAACAATATAGCGATCTGAGAATAGACTTGAGACCATCCTCTGAGAGGCATGGTCCATTTTTTATCGAGTTCCAGTGCTGCCATATA